>JBDSME010000027.1:0-5564 GCA_039916065.1 Polyangia bacterium | reverse complement strand
GCCGTCGCCATCCACAGCTCCAGCCCGGGCAGTCCCACCGCCGCCGCGGCGGACTCCACCCAGGCCAGGCGCGGCTCGGAGCGCGGAGCGATGCGCGCCCGTTCGCGCGGCTTCACCGCCGGCGTTCTGGGCGGCGCCAGACGCGTGATCCCGGCGCCGAGAATCGGCCAGAGCTCCGCCACCAATCCCGCGCCCCCCGGAACGCGCAGCCGCGCCCAGAACTCGGCCGGCAGAATGCCGCGCAGCTCACGGCGACGTCCCGGAAACAGCTCCGCGTCCTCGCCCGCCAGCGACAGGAGCTGACCCGCCACCACCGCCCCCCCGGCGGCATCCGGGGCGGCGCCTTCGGCGGCCGACCACTGGTACAGGTCCTTCAATCGCCTCAAGGTCCGTGCGTCCAGAGGGTCCTCCGCCACCCGCTGGCGCAACGCCACGATCGCATTCTGCAACGCCTGACTCGCCGCCGCCGTCACGCCTGTGCTTCCCGCGGCGGTGAGTGCCCGGAGTTCCCGGAGCCCATCGCCGAGCGGGTCGAGGTCCGAGGCGGTGGTGAAAGCAGCGGCGGCGCCGGCGTCGTCGCGGCCGTGATCCCGCAACAGGCAACCTATGCGCAGCCAGATGGAGGCGCGGGCGCCCGGATCGACAAGCACGGTGTCCCAGCTCCGCAGTGTGGCCAGGGCTCCGTCCCAGTCGCCGGCGCGCAGCAACAAATCCGTCAGCCGTTGCCAGGGGGCCACGTCGCGGGGACGCGCCGACGCCGCACGCCGCAGCACCTCGATGGCCCGCGGGGTATCACGCGCCGCCTCGAGCGCCTCCGCCAGTTCCAGGCGCAGAGCGCCGGCGGTACTCTCGTCTGGCTCTCCCCCCAGCAGGCGCTCCAGAAACCGCACCGCCTGCGCGAAGTGCTCCATCTGTATCGCCAGGGTGGCCAGGCGCCGCAACGCCAGGGAGTGGCCGGGGTCGATGTTCAAGATTCGCTTGAAGTCCTCGATCGCCGCCTTGCGATCCTGAAGCTGTTCCAGTCGATGCTGGGCGCGCTCCCAGAGCAGCGTCAGCCGTGCCCGGGGGTCGGTGAGCGCCGCCAGGCGGAGGCCGTACAGGCGATCCAGCGCCGCTCCGTCACCCTGGCCCTGTAGCAGCTGACGGAGACGTGCGTACAGCAACTCCGAATCCGGAGCGCGCTCCAGAGCCTGCCAGCAGGCGATCTTGGCCTCCGCGGGCATCGCCAGCTCTTCCCAGAGCTGCGCCGCCATGCCGAACTCTGCGGCGGCGCGCGCCGGGGTCCGCAAGACAGCCCCCAGTCGCGCGCAGGTGCGCGCGGCCCCCAGGCGGTCGCCAGCGGCAAGGGTCAGCCGCTTGATGCCGTCCAGCGCCTCCAGACCTTCCGAGTCACGGCACAATGCCTGGCCGAAGGCCTCCAGCGCGCCGGCGCCGTCACCGCGCGATTCACAGTCCAGCGCCCGCTCCAGATCCAGCGCGTAGGCCAGGAGACCACCGTTGCGTTCGGCGCGCGCCACGCGTGCCGCCATGCGCTCGGGGCGACCCGCCACCGGCAGATCCGCCAAACCCACGCCGATCGGCGCGGCCCCCGCGGACAGCGCCACCACCTGATCGTGGACCGCGCCGGCCAGAGCCACGCCTCCCAGGCGCGCGCGCGTCGCAGCCCGGGCCAGCAGACCGTTGCGATCGTTTTCGGATTCCGAGGTGGCGCTGCCAGCGGGCAGCGCCCGCGCCAGCGCCAGCAATCCGGCGGCCGCCGCCAGCACGTCAGTGCCCCGTGTCCCCGCCACCCAGCGCAGCACCACCTTCATGGGATCATCGTCGGTGTCGGCGGCCTCGGCGCCACCGCCCTGGCGCCACGTCGGACCACCCTGCTCACCGCCGCCATCCGCCAGACCACCACCTGACACTGTCCCGGAGAGCGCCTGATCGGATTTCGGCTGCAGCAGACCAAGGAGCGCCACCTCCTGTGACAGGAGATCCGCCGTCGCCTGGTCGGCCTGCGCGGCCAGGTCGCGTGCCGCCTCCAGAACCACCGCGCCATTCCCCAGCGCCGCGCCCACGCGCAACAGGCCCAGGGCGGCGTCCATCGACGCTTCCTTGCGCTGCGCTTCACGAAAACCCGCCTCGGCCGCCGGCAGATCGCCAGCTCTCTCCAGCGCCTCCGCCAGGTCCGTGGGAAGCTCGATCAGTCCGGAGCGTGGTCCGGGTGGCGGCGACTGCAACACCGCGAGTTGTGTCTGGGGATCGCCATGACGACGCGCGATCTCCCAGCTCCAGGCGCGCGCCAGCTCGTCGCCGCTGGCCCGGAGGGGGCGCAACATGTCGAGCGCGGCGGAAGGGCGACGTGCCGCCAGCTCATGCCAGGCCGCCCGAAAACGCAGGGCGCGCACGCGGTCGGCGTTCGTGGAATCCGCCCTCCGGTCTCTGTTGCTTTCGTCCGTGCTGGCGTGACCACCGCGCGCGAGGACCCCCGCCAGCTCGGCGCGTACCAGGTCCGCGCTGGCAGCCGCGGAGGTGCTTCCGGCGTCAACGTGGGAGTCGGCGTGGTGGTTCAGCCCCTGTTCGGCACCCACCACCAGCAGCTGTTCCAGCGCCGAGGTCGCGGTGCCCGCCAGATCCGACGGCACCGCCTGCCGCAGCAGCTCCTCGGCCGCGGCGCGATCGCCGGTGCGGGCGGCGATTCGCGCCCCTTCCACGCGCAGCGCCGCGGCCACAGGGGAAGCGACGGGTGATGTTCCATCCACCCGGTCCGCCAGAGCACGCAGCACAGCCACGGCGCCGGGCTTCGCCGCGACAGCGGCGCCGTCCAGCGCCACCGCGGTCAGGTCCAACGTTACCGCGGCCAGCTCCAAGTCGTAACGTCGCACCCACCCCCGGACATCGCCGCCGCCAGGGGAGGCGGCGATGAGGTGATCCTGGTGGCGACGCGCCGCCGCCAGGTCGACCGCCCGATCGCGGTGCAACGCCACCAGCTCTTCCAGGATTCGCGTCCGCTGGGCGGCTGTGTCGTCGCTCTCGGGCGGCACCGCCACCGCCGGCGCGCCGTCAGGGGAGCTCGCAGCGTCGGCGAGCTGCCGCAGACGGTGCTCCAGCACCACGCCCAGCTCTTCCCATCGACGGTCCGCCCATAGCCGGCGCTCGACCGCGTCGTGTGCGGGCCCATACCCTGGCGCCAGCGCCAGCGCGCGCCCGTAGAGGCGAAGCGCCACCGCTTCGGCGCTATCCCGCCCGGTACCTTCGCCTGACCTCTCGGCGGGGGAGCGCGCCTCCTCGTTCCGACTCCCACCCTGACTTTTGCCCTGCCCGCGACCATGCTCGCGCTCTCGCAATGTGCCGGCCACGACCAACGCATGAGCGGCTGCCTCAGCCGCCGCGGGCCGGGGCGCCAGTTCGCGCGCCGCCGCTTCGAACATCGTCGCCAGCCTCGCCCGGTCACCGGCGCCAGCACGCAGGAGCAACTCCAGGGCGAACAGATCCGCGCGCTGCCGCGGCAGCTCCGGGTGTCCCTCCAGTAACGCCAGTCCGTCTTGCCACCGCCCCGCGGCGGCCAGTGCGGTCACCGTCCGGACGGCCAGTTCCCGTTCCGCTTCCCTGTCCAGGGATCGCTTGCCGGGCGCGACCAGCGCCAGCAAATCGCTGAGTTCGCGCGCCGCCACCTCGGCGCGCGGCCCGGCGCCGGCCTCGATGAGATCGCACAAATCAGCCAGCACCAAGGGATGTGCGGGAACAAGCAGCAACGCCGCGCGGAGAGCCGTGCGCGCCGCATCGGGCTGTCCGAGATGATCGCGCAACAGACGAGCGCGCTCGCGCAGGAAGGCGGCGGCCAGCTCACGATTGCCCACGCCATTCGCGACCGAGGAACCGCCCCCGGCCGTCGCCTCTGGCAGACGAGGCAGATGGGTCACCAGTTGATCCAGGATCTGCACGCGCGTCGCGGGATCGCGCGCCGCTCGCGCGAGCACACACAGCTCCGCCACCAACGGCGCCGCGTCTTGCGGGCCCACCACGCTCAGCGCGTCGCGCAGCGTCTGCAGAGCGCGCTGCGCGGCGGCGGGGGCCAGCGAATGCGGCGCTCCCGCCGCCCCAGCTGATGACAGCGACGGCGTCTGGGGAGAGCCGGCGGCCACGCTGCGCTCGATGCGCGCCAGAAAGGCGGAGAGCGAGGCGCGAAGAGGCAGCGGAAGCGGACGCCGCAACAATCCCGAGAGGGCCTCGGCGGTCGCGGCCCCGTCGCCGCGACGAAGCCCCAGCAACAACAAGGAGGTCAGCAGGCCGGGGTGATCCGCCGCCTCGAGCAAGCCGGCGCGGTAGCTGCGCGCGGCGTCGTCATCGCGACCCAGCCTGTCTTCCAGCAACCGCCCATGCTCCAGCCAGAGCTCGGCGCGTGGCAGCGAGACCGCGGCGCCGGCGCGGGCGAAATCCGGAGAGTCGGGAGAGTCGAGAGAGTCCGGCGAGACCACGGCCGCCATCCGCCGTTCGACCGCGACCAGCAGTTCGTCCCAGGCCGCACGTCGATTCAGGGCTCGTCGCAAACCCACGAACGCCACCAGCAGCGTGGGGTCGCGATCGAAGGCATTCCGCCACAGGGCCCGTGCGCCCGCCTGATCACCGCTGTTCTCCGCCACCAGGGCCCGCGCGCAGATCAGGGCGTCGGCGCGGCGGCTGTCCCCTGCCCCGGCGGCCGCGGCCTCCTCGCGCGCCAGCACGCCGGCCAGCACCCCCCGCAGCGCGCCCGAATCGTCGGCCGGTGAATCATCGCCGTCGTCGACCACCGCGCCGGCCATGTCCCCCTCCCGGGACTGCCCTACCGCAGGGGGTGACGTCGGATGAGCGGCGCCGCCGTCGGATGACTTTCCTGGCGTCCTAGACATGCAGCTGCGCGGTCCTGGAACGCAAAGCACGTCATTATGGGCGTGCCGGAAACGGGGTGTCAACGTGACGCCCGCTATTCCCGATGGCGCCGGTGCGACAGCTCTCTTACGCAGCCGGCTCGGCGTCACGCGTGCTAAAAGAATGCACGCCCGCACGCGAAAGGTCCGTCCTGCCGAACATTCTAGTCTATATCGACGTTCGCGAAGGACGGCCCACCGCCCCCGCCCTGTTCGCGGTGGCTGAAGCGCGTCGCATCGCCCGGCTGGCCGGCGCGAGCATCTTCGGGGTCGTTTTGAGCGCTCCGCTCGGCACCGATGAGCTAGACCGGCTGGCGCGCCCCGTAGCCGAGGCAGGGGCCGACAAGCTGTTGCTGTGCGAGGCGAGCGATTTCGCCGCGCCGCCCCAGGACGTGACCCACGGGCGCGGTCTGGATGCGGCAGCGGCGCGGGTGCCACCGATGCTGGTGTTGTTCCCGGCTGGCGGCGCGGGTGCGGCGCTCGGTCCGCCGCTGGCGGCCCGCCTGAGCGGGCCGTTCGTACCCTGGTGCGATTTTCTGACCACGGCGGCCGACATTCCCGCCGTGGACGGAGAAGGCCGGGTGCAACTGATTCGCTGCCGTCCCGACAGCCGATCGCGCGATCGTCTGGATCCCTTGCGGATCGAGCGGACCATCGTGGCCACGGTGGGGG
>JBDSME010000026.1:0-3389 GCA_039916065.1 Polyangia bacterium | reverse complement strand
GCGACTTGCCTTGGGGCGCTTCGCTGTTGCGCCTTGTGGCTTGGCGCTCGTGCGCTACGATTCAGGAGAGGTTGCAAAAATATGCTCAGTCCCGAGCTCGAGAACGCCATTCGGCGCGCCTTGGACGACGCCACGTCCCGCGGTCACGAATTTTCTTCCCTGGAACACCTGCTGCTGGCGCTGCTGAACGACGAAAAGACCGTTGAGGTCATCAAACAGTGTGGCGGCTCCGCCAAGCGGCTGGAAAAGAAGCTGGAGGACTATCTGTCCTCGTCGGTCTCGCCCCTGCCGGAGGATGAACGTGACCGCGCCCAGCCTACCCTGGGGTTCGCGCGGGTGGTGCAGCGGGCGGTCAACCACGTGCTCGGCGCGGGGAAGGACGAGGCGACGGGGGCCAACGTGCTGGTGGCGATGTTCGCCGAGACAGACTCCCACGCGGTGGCCTTTCTCAAGGAAGAGGACATCAGCCGGCTGGACGTGGTGAGCTACATCTCGCATGGCGTGTCCAAGTTGTTGCCGGCGAAGTCGTCGCACAGCTCGTCGTCCGAGGATCGCGCCGACTCCGCCGAAGCCGGCGAAGAGCCGCCCGCTGATCCGCTGGAGGCCTATGCCGTCAACCTGAATGAACGGGCCCGCGCCGGCGACATCGACCCGCTGGTGGGTCGTGGTCCGCAGCTGGAGCGCGCCCTGCACGTGCTGGCGCGTCGGCGCAAGAACAATCCCCTGTTCATCGGTGACGCCGGTGTCGGCAAGACCGCCATCGTGGAGGGGCTGGCGCGCCGCATCGAGCTCGGCGAGGCGCCGGATGCGCTCAAGGGCGCCGTCATCTACGCCCTGGACATGGGCGCGCTGGTGGCCGGGACGCGCTATCGCGGCGATTTCGAGGAGCGGTTCAAGGGGGTGATGCGGGCGCTGGAGCAGAAGGAGAACGCCATCGTCTTCATCGACGAGTTGCATACCATCGTCGGCGCCGGGGCGGCGTCGGGCGGGGCCATGGATGCCTCGAACCTGATCAAGCCGGCCCTGGCCGCGGGCCGCTTGCGGGTCATCGGTACCACCACCCACAAGGAGTACCGAAGTTACATCGAGAAGGACCGGGCGCTGGCCCGGCGATTTCAGCCGATCGATGTGGAGGAGCCGACGGTCGAGGAGACCGTGAAGATCTTGCAGGGTTTGCAGGGCCGCTACGAGGATTTTCACAAGGTGACGTACACGCGACAGGCGATTCGCGCGGCGGCCGACCTGGCGTCGCGGTACCTGCATGACCGGAAGTTGCCCGACAAGGCCATCGATCTGATCGACGAGGCGGGCGCGGCACGTAAGCTGAAGGGACACGCCAAGGCCACCGCCAAAGCCAAGGCGATGTCCAAGGCCAGCGAGAACGATCCGGCCGAGGGGTCGGCCGGGGAGGGCACCGGCGGCGGCGAGGAAGCGGCGGTGACCACCACCGCGGGCAGGCGGCTGGTGCGGGCATCCGACATCGAGACCGTGGTGGCGCGCATCGCGCGCATTCCCCCCAAGCGCGTGGCCGCCGACGATCGGGAACGTTTGCGCGATCTGGAGCCGGCGCTGAAGGCCAAGATCTTCGGGCAGGACCGCGCGGTGGAGCGCTTGACCCAGGCCATCAAGATGAACCGGGCGGGGCTGGGCGCGCCGGCGCGGCCTATCGGCAGCTTCGTGTTCGCGGGACCGACGGGCGTCGGCAAGACCGAGCTGGCGAAACAGCTCGCCGAGGTGATGGGAATCGGATTCACGCGCTTCGACATGTCCGAGTACATGGAGCGGCACACGGTGTCGCGCCTGATTGGGGCCCCCCCCGGCTACGTGGGATTCGACCAGGGGGGATTGCTGACGGACGCCATCCACCAGACGCCGCATGCCGTGTTGCTGCTGGACGAGATCGAGAAGGCCCATCCGGATCTGTTCAACCTGCTGTTGCAGGTGATGGATCACGGGGCCCTGACCGACAACAACGGCCGGAAGTCGGACTTTCGCAACGTGGTGTTGATCATGACCAGCAACGTGGGCGCCCGCGAGCTGTCCCGGCGCATGCCCGGGTTCGGCAATCAGGGCGATCCGCGGCTGGGTGACACCGACGAGGCGTTCAAGCGCGCCTTCTCGCCGGAGTTTCGCAACCGGCTGGATGCCAAGATCGACTTTGCGCCTCTGGATCAGAAGGTCATGGTGCAGATCGTGGACAAGTTCATTGCCGAGCTGGCGGCGCAGCTGGGCGACCGAAAGGTCAGCGTGGTGGTGGCGGACGGCGCGCGCACCTACCTGGCCAATAAGGGCTACGACCCCATGAATGGCGCCCGCCCGCTGGGCCGGGTCATCCAGGACGAGGTGAAGCGCCCCCTGACGGACGAGTTGCTGTTCGGCGCGCTCGCGGGGGGCGGCACGGTCACGGTCGACCACGACGAGTCCACCGACAAGCTGACCTTCACCTACGCCGCGGGGTCACCGGCATCGGCCCCGGCGGCGCGAAAGGGCGACTCGTCCGCGTAGGCGGCCGCCTGGGCCCGGACTGCCTCTGCCTCGGCCGCCACGAACTCCGTCACCGCGGCAGCAAGACCGGGGTGGCGGATCCAGTGGGCGCTGTGGGTGAATGACGGGACCAGGCCCCGCTTCAGCTTGTGTTCGCCTTGCGCGCCGGCCTCGAAGCGGGTGCAGCCGTGCGCGATGGCGCGCTCGATCAGGCGGTGGTAGCAGAGCTCGAAGTGCAGCATGGGATACTCGGCGCGGCATCCCCAGTAGCGGCCGTAGATGTGCCGGCCCTTCTCGAAGTTGAAGGTCCCCGCCACCGGAACGCCGTCCAGGTAGGCGAGGGTGGTGACCACGCGATGGGCGTAGGTGGCGCGAATGATGTCGAAGAACGCCGGCGTCAAGTACTCGATGCCGCCGTGCTTGGCGGCGTTGGCCGCGTAGAAATCTTGCAGCGCCGTCCAGTCGCGGTCCTCCATCTCGGTGCCGCTCAAGGTGGTCAGGGTCAGGCCATGACTTGCCGCCACCTCCCGTTCGCGCCGCACCTGCTTGCGGTGCCTCGACTTGAACTCACCCAGATAGTCGTCGAAATCACGATAGGGACGCTGCGGGCGGTTGTGCCAGTGGAATTGCAGACTCAGGCGCGGTCGCAACCCCTGGGCGGCCAGCGTGGCGGCTTCTGGCTCCGTGCAGAAGAGAAAATGAATCGAGGAGGCGCGTTCTTCCTTGGCGACCGCGCGCACGCCGTCCATCAGCGCCGCGGTGATCCCTTCGGCATCGGCGTCGGGCGCCAGCAGCAGGCGTCGACCGGTGGCGGGCGTGAACGGGATGGCCGCCACCAACTTGGGGTAGTAGGGGATCCCTCCCCGATGCGCGGCGTTCGCCCAGGCCCAGTCGAAGATGAACTC
>JBDSME010000025.1:0-7921 GCA_039916065.1 Polyangia bacterium | reverse complement strand
GCAGCCCGCGCTTCACTGAGATCCCCCGTGACGCGCACCCGGGTGATCGTCACCAGGCCCACGCCGCGGACCCGCGAATCGCGAATCTCCCCCCGGGCGATGATCTCGCTCAGGACCGCATGAATATCGGACCCCAGCCTTTCCGTTCGCTGGTTCATAGGAAAAACTGCCGCTTTCCATATTTATCCTGCTCTGCTTTACCCCGTTTCGGCATGCTCACCCTTTCCAGTGGTCCAGGCCGGCGCCCACGCCAAAGGCCTCATTGAAGGTCTGGGTCTCGTGTTCCACGTTGGTCACTTCAGCCTGACCACGCACGAACCGGATCACCTCGTCGAGCGCCGCTTCCGTGAAGGCGCCGTCGTTTCCCACCACGGTGATCCCCAGCGCGGCGCGCTGCCACAGGTCGTTTTGCCCCACCTCCGCGATGGCGGCGTTGAACTTGTCACGGACCTGGGTCTTTACCCGTCGCAATACCATGCGCTTCTCCTTGAGCGAATGGCTCGACGGCAAGAACAGCGTAACGCGGGCGATACCGATGGTCATGCCTGCTGTTTGAAAGCATACCGCCTCGCGCCGCGGGGCGGGCGAGGCGGCGCGGCGGTCAGGTGTTCAACGACGCGCCGACTGATCGCCGGGCATTTCCAGAGTGGCCGCGATGCTCTCGACCTCGAAGGACTCGATGATGTCGCCTTCGCGGACGTCCGAGTAGCCCTCGATGCTGACACCACACTCGTAACCAGCGGCGACCTCGCTGGCGTCATCCTTGAAGCGACGCAACGAGCCCACCTTGCCGGTAAAGACCACCACCGAGTCTCGGATGAGCCGCACCTGGGATTTCCGGGTGACCTTCCCCTCCGTGACGAACGACCCGGCGATGGTTCCAGCCTTGGGAATGGTGAACACCTGGCGCACTTCCACGCGCCCGGTGACCTTCTCCCGCAATACCGGCGCCAGCATTCCGACCATGGCCTTCTTGACGTCGTCCAGGGCCTCGTAGATGACCTGGTAGAGTTTTATCTCCACGCCTTCTTGCTCGGCGAGCTGAGCGGACTTGCCCGCGGGACGAACATTGAAGCCGATGATCACGGCAGCCGAGGCTTTGGCCAGCGTCACGTCGGACTCGGTGATGCCACCGACACCGGCTGAGATGACGTTCACGCTCACCTCGGGCGTGGCCAGCATCGTCAAGGCATTGGAAACCGCCTCTGCCGAGCCCTGCACGTCCGCCTTGAGCACGATCTTGACCTCGCGGGCCTCGCCCGACTTGATCTTGTCGAGGATGTTCTCCAGAGAGACGCGCGCAGTGCCGCTGGTCTCCTTCTTCTTGCGGGCCTCGCGCCGGTGCTCGGTCAAGGACTTGACCGCCTTCTCGTCGGTGACCGCGTTGAACAGCTCTCCCGCGTCGGGAACGCCGTCAAGGCCCAGGAGCTCGACCGGCGTGGAGGGACCGGCCTCGGAGATGTTTTGACCCTTGTCGTTCAACATCGCCCGGATCTTTCCGGACATTTCGCCGGCCACCACCAGGTCACCCAGTCGCAACGTGCCCTCCTCCACCAGCAAGGTGGAGATGGGACCACGCGACCGGTCCAGCCGGGCTTCCACCACGTGGCCCTTGGCGGCACGCTTCGGGTTGGCCTTCAGCTCCAGCACCTCGGCCTGCAGGGCCAGCATCTCCAACAACTTGTCGATGCCCTGCTTGGTCTTGGCGGAGACGTTCACGAAGATGGTATCGCCGCCCCATTCTTCTGAGACCAGCTGGTGCTCCGAGAGCTTGTTGCGGATCGCGTCCGGGTTGGCACCCGGCTTGTCGATCTTGTTGATCGCCACCAGGATCGGCACCTTGGCCTCCTTGGCGTGCTTGATGGCCTCGATGGTCTGAGGCATGGGACCGTCGTCGGCGGCCACCACCAGCACCACGATGTCCGTCATCTGAGCGCCACGCGCACGCATGGCGGTGAAGGCGGCGTGACCGGGCGTGTCCAGGAACACCACGTCTCCACGGTCCGAATGGACCTTGTAGGCGCCGATGTGCTGGGTGATTCCGCCCGCCTCTCCACCGGCCACGTTGGCCTTGCGAATGGCGTCGAGCAACGAAGTCTTCCCATGGTCGACGTGACCCATGATGGTGACCACGGGGGCCCGGGGGACCATGTCCTCCGGCGCGTCCTCGACCTGCGAGTCAGCCAGGACCTCGTCCTCGCTGAACGCCGTGGATTCGATCTGAAACCCGAGCTCGTTGGCGATCAGCGTGGCCGTGTCGTGGTCAATGTCGTGATTGATATTCACGCCCATCATGCCCAGCGCCCACAGCCGCTTGATGATCTCCTTGCCCTTGATGCCCATCTTCTGGGCGAAATCGGACACCTGGATGGTGTCGCCCATGCGCACGACGCGCTTGTGCTCAGCGGGCGTGGTGATCTCGGTCTTCTTGGACTTCTTGCCGGCTGCCGCCACCTTCTTCTTGGGGGCCCAGGGACCGGGCTGGCCCGGCCGCTGCCCACCAGGTCCGGTGCCGCCGCCGAGTGGCCTGCCGAAACGATCGCGCCCGACGGGAGCGCGCCCCATGCGACGCAGTTCCTCGTCTCGGTCCTTGATCTCGATCTTCGGGACGCCGGGAGCATTTCGGCCCGGCAACTGGATGAACTGTCCGGTGGCCGCGGACCCCGTCACCACCGGCTGCTGGATGGTCCGCAGTACCACGGGCGGAGGCCCGGGTGGCGTTCCGGCTGCGGGTGCGGTCGCAGTGGAGGATGCCGTGGCTCCGCCCGGAACAGCGGTGGTGCTCGAGGCAGAAGGGGCGGGGCTGCCAGATGATTGGCCGGGCACCGGCGCGGCAGATGCGGCGCTGGTCTCCGCGCGCGGAGCCGGGGCGGGGCTAGAAGGGCCACGCATCTCGACCTCAACGGCGCGAGGGCGACGGGGCACGGGGGCGGCGGCGGCGGGCTCCACCCGCGCCACATCGTCCGACAGAGGCTTCTCCTTCGCAGGGGCCGGTCGCGTCTGTACGGCAACAGGGTCCGCCGATTCGCCTTCAGGTGCGGGCGTAGGTACGGCGGCGGGCTTGGGGGCGGGAACCGCTTCCTTTGCCTGAACCGGCGGCGGTACGGCCACGGTCTTTCGCGGAGCAGCGACGGGAGCGGGAGCAGGCGCGGGCGCGGCGGCAACTGGAGGCGGCACCTTGGAGCGTCGCCTGATCACGGTGTCGGTCAGCCGTTCCTCCACCAGGCTTTCGTGCCTCTCCCGCGTCAGCGACCGGCGCACGCGGTCCACATCCACCGCCTCGAGGTGCGACATATGATTCGCTGCCTCGATGCCCAGCGACTGGATACGCGAGACGAGGTCTCGGTTGGAAAGGCCAAGCTCCTTGGCCAGTTCGTAAACGCGCACCCGCGGTCCCGCGACCGGCGCGTCAGGACCACTGGCATTCGACTCAGACCTACGCTCGAATCCGCTTCCGATCATGGCGTCCTACCTGCTCTGGGCTGTTGCAACACGTGAGCGATTTCGATGTCTTTGATCAAAGTCTTTACGGCTTCGTCCAACTTCAAGTCGGAGGTGGCGCCGATTTTGCCATGGTGCTTCAACCTGCCCGTCCCTGGGTTTCTGGCCACGTCCGGAGGCTCACCACCAGGCGCCACGGCGGCGCGAAAAGCGCGGGCGAACGCCCGGGTTCTAACGGCAGCGACCACGCATGCCTCCCGCGGATGAATCGACGCGCCTCTGCCCGAGCGACGGGTCCGAGGAGCCGGCGACACCTGGCCATTCCTGAGAACCAGGCGCACCAGGTCCACCGCCTCGGCGCACTGCCGACACCCGATACAGGTACGCATGGAAACAGCCAACAGAGATATCTCCCGTCACAACGCGCGGCAATGTGATGACCACTCCGCTCACGGACCCTCCGTGGTCGGCGAAGCCGAACCACTGTTGGGCCCCTCGGGCCCCGGGGCCACCGCGGCCGCCGCCAGCGCAGCTTCCTCTGCCTGCCGTCGCCGGTCCGCTTCCACGACCCGAGCCGAGACGATGAGCCGCGAGGCCATGTCGGCATCGATGCCGGGCACCTCGGCCAGTTCGTCAGCCTTGGAGTGCGACACGTCAGCCGCGGACCGCCATCCGAGACGAAATAGCGCCTCCACCAACTCGGGCGTCAAGCCGTCGATCAAGGCCAGCGAAGCCCGCCCACGGGCCTCCATCTCTCGCACCTTGGTCTCCGAGTGGATATCAATGCGCCAGCCGGTGAGCTGGGAAGCCAACCGAACGTTCTGGCCCTTCTTGCCGATGGCCAGTGACAGTTTCTCGTCGGGAACGATCAATTCCATCGTGTGCGAGCCGGCGTCGATCAGCACGCGCGACACCTCGGCGGGGGCGATGGCGTTGCAGACAAAACGCGCGGGATCGGGATCGTAGGGGACAATATCGATCTTTTCGCCGCGGAGCTCCTGCACCACGGCCTGGACACGGGATCCCTTCATGCCCACACAGGCACCGACGGGATCGACATCGCGGTCGCGGCTGCTCACGGCGATCTTCGATCGGGCGCCGGGCTCCCGCGCCGAGGCCTCGATGCGAACGATCTTTTCGTAAATCTCGGGAACTTCCATCTCGAACAGCTTTTCCAGCAACCCCTTGTGGGTTCGAGAGAGAATAATCTGGGGTCCGCGGGCGGCCTTGTCGATGTCGACCACGAAGGCCACGATGCGATCACCGGCCCGGTAGGATTCGCGCTGAACCTGCTCGCGCACCGGCAGGATGGCCTCGGCGCCGCCAAGATCGACGACCAGGTTTCCGCGTTCGAACCGCCGGACAATCCCAGAGATAAGCTCGCCCTTGCGGTCCTTGTATTGATTGAAGACGTTGTCGCGCTCCGCTTCACGGACCCGCTGCAGGATGACCTGCTTGGCGGTCTGGGCAGCGATGCGACCGAAGCCCTTCCAGGCCCGGTTGAGCTGCAACAGCTCGCCATACTTGGCGTCTTGCTCCTCGGCACGAGCCTGATCCTTCTCGTCGAAGAAGATCTGGAAGAGCAACTCGTCCCCCACTTCGGCCTTCAATCCGAAGCGGACGGCATCAACGATGGGAATCTCTTTCCCTTCGTTACCAGGGGTCACCTGGTCGACGATGATGATGATCTGGAACAGGTCCACTCGACCCGTTTCCTCGTTGAACTTGGCCTCCATCTCGCGGTGCATGCCGAAGGCACGCTTCGCGGCGGTCAGGATTGCCTGCTCCAACGCTTCGACCAAGATGGCTCGGTCAATGTTCTTGTCTTTCGAGACCTGATCGAGGACCAGGCCGAGGGCGGCACCATCACTCATGACGCGCTCCGTTTTAGTTCCTTATCCCAGTCGGGAACGAGGTTCGCCTTGGCGACGTCCGCGATGGGAAGGTGGTAGACCCGGCCGTCACAATCGATTTCCACGATGCCATCATGGGCGCCGCGAAGGTGGCCGGAAAAATTACGCCGCCCGTCCACGCCCTCAGTGAGGCGAATACGCGCCTCGCGCCCCGAAAAACGGGCAAAGTCTAATTCGCGTCGCAACGGTCGATCGAGCCCCGGGGAGCTGACCTCCAGCTGATACGCATGCGGAATAAGGTCTGCTACATCAAGTGCGGCGGAAACGTCCCGACTCACCCGCTCACAATTTTCCAACGAGACCGTCTCCTCCGGCAGCGGCAGCCCAGCCGAGTTTGCGCCTGGCGACGGTGAATCTCCCGTAGCTGGCACGGTCAAATCAGGAGCCCGATCGATGAATAGACGTACGATCCAGCCGCTCTGCTCGCGGCCGGAGTGAACCTCGACGAGATCGAACCCGGCGTCTTTCACGTATGGTTCGACCAGATTCCACAAGTTTTGTACGTCCTTTCTCATGACGAGCGTTGGGCAAAAAAAAAGGCGGGCTGCGGGCCCACCTACTGTGAGGGGCTGACGCCGAATTTCGGAAGCGCCGCTTATATCACGCGTGATCGTCTGGCGCAACCTGGAAACAATTCGCCAAGCCGTTGACATTCCATGAGAATTCTTTGGAGCACTGTTCCATGAGCCCCCTCGATGTCAATCCACACCCGCCACACCCGCCACACCCGCCACACCCGCCTTGCTCCCCGTACTCGCCTGGCGCACGGTGTGGGTGGGGGTGGACACCCCACCCCATGTCGCGCCGCCCCCCTGCCCTGGCCCCGCTCCTCGTGACCATGCCCACGGTTGCCGACGGTGGTGTGAGCCACGGCGATCGACGCGCGTGTGAAATCGGCGCGCGCCTGGGTTAGGAACAAGGCATGCCGCCTATGGTGTCCGAACGGGTGTCCGAGCTTCATCAGTTGCCGCCGGGAAAAATTCGCGCCGCCGTGGTGCAGATGACGTCCACGGAAGACGTGGGCCACAATCTGGAGCGAGCGGCGCGGCTGGTGCGGCAGGCCGCCGCGCAGGGAGCGGAGTTGGTCGGACTGCCCGAGAACTTCTCTTTTCTGGGGACGGATCGCGACCACCGGCTGGCCATCGCCGAAGCACTGGACCCGCCGCCCGGGGGTGGCGCTGCGTTGGACGGTGATCGGCAGCACCCGGGTCCAATCCTCGCGGCCATGACGCAACTGGCGCGCGACAGCGGCGTCCACCTGTTGCTGGGGGGCTTTCCGGAACGCAGCGACGCCCGCACACAGATCCGGAACACCTCCGTGCTGGTGGCGCCCGATGGAAGCGTCATGGCCCGGTATCGAAAGATGCACCTGTTCGACGTCGATCTCCCGGGTGGGGTCCGTTTTCGCGAATCGGAGGCCATTGAGGCTGGCGACCAGGTGGTGGTGGTCCCTTTCCCCTGGGGTGGGCTGGGCCTCTCCATCTGCTACGACCTGCGGTTTCCGGAGTTGTACCGTCAGCAGACGGCAGCCGGAGCGCGGGTGCTGACGGTACCCTCGGCGTTCACCGCGGAGACCGGCAAGGACCACTGGCATGTCCTGCTCCGCGCCCGCGCCGTGGAGAATCAAGCCTTCGTGCTGGCACCCGCCCAGTTTGGACTGCATGGCGGGCAGCGTCGCAGCTACGGTCACGCCTTGATCGCCGACCCTTGGGGAGCGGTGCTGGCGGAATGTGGCGACCATGAAGGCGTGGCGGTGGCAGAGCTGGACTTCGGCTATCAGGACGAGGTTCGTGCCCGTCTCCCCTGCCTGTCACACCGACGGCTCTAAATTTAGGAGTTCCGAGCGCGCGTCAGGACCGGTCGGGCGACCCGGCTCGATTGGTCGTTGCCGACCCCTTCGCGTCCTCGCGTGGCGCGAAGACCAGCGAGGCGGCCGCCGAGCCTAGCAGCAGCGACACGACGACTGCCATCGAGAGCAGCTCCGGAATGTGTATGTGCGCCTCGACGAGCATCTTGACGCCAATGAAGGCCAGCACCAGGGACAGCCCGACCTTGAGGTAGCGAAGCTTCCTGACCAGATCCGCGACCAGAAAGGAGAGCGCCCTCAGCCCCAGGATGGCGAATATGTTCGAGGTGTAGACGATGAACACGTCCTGGGTGATGGCGAACACGGCGGGGATCGAGTCCACGGCGAAGACCAGGTCCGTCGCCTCGACCACCACCAGCACCAGGAACAGCGGCGTCGCCAGGATGCGGTGGTCTCGTCTGACGAAGAATCGCGTGCCGCTGTAGTCCTTGGTGACCGGGACAAACCGCCGAAACAACCGCAACACCAGGTTGTGTTCCGGGTGAATGGCGGGCTCGTTTGCCATCAGCATGCGGATGGCGGTCAGGATCAAAAATGCTCCGAACAGGTACATCACCCAGTGAAAGGACCGCAGCAGCGCCGCGCCCGTCCAGATGAAGGCCCCCCGGGTCAGGAGCGCGCCCAAGATTCCCCAGAAGAGCACGCGGTATTGCAGACTGGCCTCGACCGCGAAGTAGGAAAAAATGGCCAGGAACACGAA
>JBDSME010000024.1:0-4404 GCA_039916065.1 Polyangia bacterium | reverse complement strand
GGGCGGACACATCTCGCCCGAGGCCGCCGTGGGCGGACCGGTGGCCTTCGTGAAGGACGGCGATATGGTCACCCTGGATGTGGACAAGCGGCGCATCGACGTGGCGGCGGATCTAGATTCCCGGCGGAGCGGTTGGAAAGCGCCGGCACCGCGCTACAAGCGGGGCGTGATGGCGAAGTACGCGGCCACGGTGGCGTCGGCCTCTGTGGGGGCGGTCACCACCGCCGCGAAGGACTCGTAGCGACGGGGCACCGCCGGTGCCGTGCGGCGGGAAGAGGACAACCGGCGCCGGTATGGGGCACGTCGGTTCGCGACCAGGCCCCCGGCATGAGCACGACCGGATCCGGGCGCAAGTGTCAGGTTCCTCCTGGGCGATCGCGCCTTGCCCCTGTCTTCCGGGCGTTGGCCGCGGTGCGAGGAGCGGCACTGGAGTTGCTGTAGGACCTGGCCATGAGGCCTCACTGGTCCGTTCGGCTGAAGTACCACGTCTTTATTTTTCCGCTGGTTGCGCTCGGCGGGTGTGCCGGCAGCGCCAGCGACGCCGCTCCCTCTTCCGGTGGTGGCTGGACGACGGGGAGCGGCGGTGCGACTTCGGGTACGGGTCCGGGTTTCGGCACTGGGGGGGCCAGTGCCGGCAGCGGCGGCTCGGCGGTGGATCCGTTGCCGCCGGAGCAGGAGGTGGACTCGTCGTTCGAGGTGCCGGTGGCCACGGGCCGCTTCGTCTGGGTGGCCAACCCGCTGAGCGGTCGCGTCGCTTTCATCGACGCGCTCACCTTGAAGGTGAAGACCGTCGAGGCGGGGAATGCCCCCACCTATCTGTCCGCAGTCCCGGGCCAGGCCGACGCGGTGGTGGTGCTGAACGTGCTGTCTCACGACGCCAGCGTGCTGCGGGCCGACGCCGCCACCGACCAGTTGAGCAGCGTGATGGTGCCGGGCATCGCGCCGCTGGCCAACGCCTGGGCCGTGGCTCCCGATGGGAGATTCGCCCTGGCCTGGACCGACGCGCGTCGGGCGCTGGCCGCGGCGCCGAACACCCGAACGCTGGAGGGCTTCCAGGATGTCACCGCCATTGATCTGAACGCGAAGCCACCCACCACGACCACCGTGGCCGTCGGCTATCGCCCGGTGTCGGTTACGTTTTCTGATGACAGCCGCCGCGCCTTCGCCGTCACACAGGACGGAGTTTCGGTGCTGGGGCTGCCGGGAGCGACCGGTGGCGGCACCGTGCAGGTGTTGCGGGAGGTTCCCTTGACGGGCGATCCCTCCGAGAGCGCCGACACCCGCGACGTCTCCATTACCGCCGATGGGCGTGCCGTCGTTCGTCGCGAGGGCAGCTCCCAGATACGGATCGTCGACCTGTCGACCGGCGCCACCGGCGTGGTTTCGCTGAGCGGACCGGTCACTGATCTCGACGTCACAGCCGATGGTGCCCGCGCCATCGCGGTGGTCCGCCAGACCTCGGAGGTTGCGCTGTTGCCGCTGGCCACCGCGGGCACCGATGCCGCAACCGTCCTGCGCACCAACGTGACCGGTGAGCTGATCGGTTCGGTCACGCTGACCGCGGACAGCAAGCAGGCGTTGCTCTATTCGAACGCGACCGACTCCGAGCACCTGGTGGTGCTGGATCTGGCCACGGCCACCTATCACGTGGTGCGCGTTCATGCGCCGGTGCTGTCTGTGTTCCCCACCCCCGACGGCCAGTACGCCGTGGTGTTGCATCACCAGCGCGCGGTCATGGGCACCGCCGCCGACGGAGGCGCCTCGGACGGGGCGGGCGCGGCGGCGACGCCAGGAACCGGAACAGGAACAGGAACAGGAGCAGCGGCAGCACCACCACCGATTGCATCGGCGTTCAGCCTCATCCCGCTCGATGGCTCGCGCAGCGGGCGCATTCAGGAGACCGTCGCTTCTCCGCAGGCGGTGGCCATTGCCCCCAACTCGTCACAAGCGATCGTGACGGTGGCGGACAGCCGCGCCCAGGTGTTCGGCGCCTACCTGGCCGGTTTGCCCGGCTTGCAGGTGACCCGCCTCGATCTGGCCAGCCCGCCTATCGCCACCGGCGTGGTCGCCGCCGCCAACCGCGGGTATGTGGCCCAGCGCCACCCCGAGGGGAGAATCACCTTCGTCCCTTTCACCACCGGTGTTCCACAGACGCTGACCGGGTTCGATCTGGGTGCCCGCGTGGTCACGGGAGCAAACTGATGAACAATCCACACACAGCGGAAGTGGTCACGATGCCGGCCGCGAAGGGCTGGCGCCGGGGGCGGGGGGTGGTGTTGCTGGGCCTGGCGGTGGGAACGGGCCTGGGCGCTTGCGGTGATCGCGCGCCTGGCTGGGAACTGTCGGCGGACCGTGCTCAGGCGTTCGCGCTGACGGATGCCGTTGCCGTGGCGGATCCGAGCGCCGACCGGGTGCTGTTGTTGACCACGGATCAGACGCGGCATCTCCATACTACGAGCGTGGGCACGCGCCGCGGGGTGCGCACCGTCATGGCGTCGCCTGATCGGTCGAAACTCTTCTTGCTGTCTGATGGCGACGGCGATCGCCGCCCTCCCGCCGGCAAACAGCCGCAGGGCGCCGCCCTGGAGATCATCTCGCGGGCTTCCACCACCTCCACCGTCTATCCCCTCAGTGAGTCGTTGGCGGGTCTGGCCCTGGACCCGCAGGGGGATTGGGCGGTGGTCCATGCCGACTCCTCTTCGGGGGCGCTGGTGCGCAACCCCAACGAACTGTTGCTGGTGAATCTTCGGGGCACGGCCTCCACGGGGAACACCCATCCGCATACCCTGCGCAGCTTCGGTGGACAGCCGCAGCGATTCACCTTCACGGACGTGTTGAATCTGCCGGGAGGCGCGCGACGGCTGCTGATCGTGGAGACGGAACAGGATGTGGCCGTGCTGGACCTGGCTCATCCCGACGCTCCGGAGATCACCATCCAGCTCACCGCGGGACTGGACAGCCGACAACTCCGCCCCGCCGGCGTCGTGGTGACGGATGGAGATCCGGCGGTGACCGACGACGCGCGCATCGCCATCCGGCTGGCCAACGATCCCACTGTCATCCTGGCGCAGTTCGTGCCGGACAGCGGGCGCGATTTTCGTCCGGACCTGAATCTCACCGACGTGGGAGGCGTGCCGGGCGACGTCGCGTTCGTGCGCACCGATGGCGGCGCTCTGAAGCTGGCGGTGCTGGTCCCCGCCCGCTCCAAGGCAGTGCTGATTGATCCCGCGACCAGCGTCACCGTTGATGTTCCGCTGCCGGCGCCGTACACGCGGCTGTCACTGGTCACGGAGCACGCAGGGCCGGTCCCCGCTGGTCCCGGAACGAATGCCGGCTCCGTGGACGTCGCGTTGCTGTGGAACGGCGCAGGCGGTGGGACGGCAGGCGGTGGCGTGGCCTTCTGGGAACTGGGCCGCACGGCGGGCCAGCCATATCGCAGCGTCGAGAGCGTGGGCGTGACCGCGGGCGTGACCAGCGTCCTCGACGTCGCGGGCAATCATCCACAACTCAAGCTGCTCGGCACCAGCGCGTCGACGTTCTTCCTGCTCGATCTGAAGACGCGTACCTCGTCGCCTTTCCTGACGTCGGGAGCAGGCGTCAACGTGGTGCCATCCGTCGTCGGCGATAGGGCCTGGGCGTTCCTGCCCAACACCACGCAGCTCTCCATGATCGACCTGGACAGCCTGCATTCGGACAAAATGCATGTCGATCGCCCTGTCTCACAGCTGTTCGACATAGCCGCCGTGGAGGACGACGCAGACAACCCAGACAACCCACATTCGGGAAGCCGGTCCCTGGTGGTCTGGCATCAGGCGGGAACGCTGGGCGCCACGGTCTACGATGCACGGGCGACGGCTGGTGATCCCGAGGCGCTGTTTGATGAGCACCGCAACTACTCCAGCATCCTGACGGAGGACCTCGATGTTCAACTTCCGTGACCCGCCGCGGCCCGCCCCGAACCGACCCCGCGCCGGTGCGATCACCGGGGTCCTCGCGATCACCGTGCTGGCAGCCACCACCGCCACCACCGCCACAATTGCTCACGCTGAGGCTGGGGCGCCAATCCCGCCGGCGCCGCCGTGGCAATCGGATGCCACCGCCATGTACGGGTACGCGCCGGCAATGCCGCCGGAGTCTCAGCCCATCGGGCTGACCGCCAGCGCGGGAATGCGATCCGACCTGGTAGCAAGTGCCGGATTGGATCCCTTTGCCGCGACCGACAGCATTCCCCAGACCGCCCTGGCGGTTGGTTACCGGTTTGGCCACGACGTCATGTCGGGCATTGGCGTCGCCTTCGAATGGGACCACGGCAACAGCACCGCCACCGCCCGCGGAACGGACACCAGCTTGACAGTCGACCGCCTCTCCCTGGGGCTGGACGCCCGCGTGGCAATCCGGACACGA
>JBDSME010000023.1:0-14838 GCA_039916065.1 Polyangia bacterium | reverse complement strand
ATCGTCAGCAAGCGCGCAGACCAGGCCGGAACGGGCACGGAGTACAAGGTGGAGGACGATCTGCTGCGGGTGCAGGTGCGCCCCACGGCGGCACCGTTTCGCGAGCGCATGACGTTTCTGTTCAGCGACTTCACCGACGACAGGGCGAATCTCGACCTCGAGTGGGAGAAGCTGCGGTTGTCGATTCCGATCGTTGCCGACACGAGCAAGCAAGTGCTGTCCAGCATCACGAAGACGCTGGACGAGGTCTGGCGGCAATACGCGAACGCCGCCCGCTACATGCTGGAGAGCAAGAAGGACTACGACGCCGGTCTCAAGTACGTGGACCAGTCGCTGGCGATTAAAGAGGACTGGTACAACGTTTTCATCAAGGGACAGCTCCTCGCCGCGAAGGGGAACTACAAGGAGGCTTACCCCTTCGCCCAGAAGGCGCTGGACCTGGGGCACAAGGGCCCGAACTTCTTCCTCGAAGAGGACGTGAAGAAGGCGCTGGTCGCCTGGAAGAAAAAGGGATAGGAACCGGGGCCCGTTACGCGGCGAGCACCCGTCGATAGAGCTGGATGTAGCGGTCAATCGCCGGGCCCGGGGCGAACTGTTCCTCGGCCCGGCGGCGCGCCGCGAGAGCCATCCGGGCGGCGCGATCGGAATCGCCCAGGATCATCAGCACCGCGTCGGCCATTCCGGCGACGTCAGCGACGGGGCGCAAGATGCCCGTCTCGCCGTCGGTGATCACCTCCGGCAGGCCGCCAACGTTCGAGGCCACCACGGGAACGCCGCAGGCCATCGCCTCCAGCGCCGCCAGGCCGAAGCTCTCGGTCTCGCTCAAAAGCAGAAAGACGTCCGCGCCGCGGAGGATCTCGGGGAGATCGACCCGTTCGCCCAGGTGTTGCACGCTGTCCTGCAGCCCCAGCGCGCGCACCAACGACATGACGCGTGGACGTTCCGGTCCGTCGCCCACCAGCCGCAAGATGGTCCGCGCGTGGGGCGCCGCGGCGCGCACCCGAGCGAACACGGCGATGACGTCGTCCAACCGTTTGACAGGCCGAAAATTCGAGACGTGGACCAGGACCGGGGCGGCCGATCCGCCGCGATTGTCCACGCCGCCCAAGTGTGCAGTCGTCGCGGGTGCGAACCGAACGGTATCGACGAAGTTCGGAATGACATCGACCTTCACCGAGCGCGGGACGCCGAGCCGTTCGAACGTGGCCTCGCGCAGCCATCGCGACGGCGTCGTCACCGCTTCGCTACTGGATATGGCGAACCGGGTCAGCGGCAGGAAACTGTCGTCGGCGCCGACCAGGGTGATGTCGGTACCGTGCAGCGTGGTGATGATCCTGGGCGGGCGCGCGGCGCCGTCGGCGGCCAGCACCTGGCGTGCCAGGTAGGCGCTGGCGGCGTGCGGGATGGCGTAGTGGGCGTGAATGAGATCGAGCGGCTCGCGGCGCGCTACCTCGACCAGCTTCGAGGAGAGCGCCAGCGTGTACGGCGGGTGCTTGAACTGCGGATAGGCGCGCGCCTCAACCGGGTGGAACGACAGATTGGGTTGGCGCGGGTCCAGGCGTCCGGGAACGTCGTCGCTGAAGACGTGCACCCGATGGCCGCGGCGGGCCAGTGACATCGCGATCTCCGCGGCGATGACGCCACTGCCCCCGAAGGTGGAGAAACAGGCGATGCCAACGGTCAGCTTGTCCGGTGGTGCCTTCACAGGTGCAGCTCTCGCAGCTCGGTCGCGAACGGATTTTCCGCCACCGCTGACAGGACCAGGCCGGTGAACGCCGACGGCCCGACCCGCGCCGCCATCGACGGCCAGGAGTAGGCGCGTTCCTGGGGAACGCCGTCGGGGACCAGCGCGGCCTTGACCCGCGCCAGGCGCTCGCGGACGACGCCGTCGCGCTCGGCCACGGCGCGCGTGTAGCGATCGACCAACCGACCAAGGGCGTGCGCCACGGTGCCGCGCGTGCGCTCGGCAGCAGGCGCCAGTTCAGGGCGGACCTGGGCGATGAGGCGGGCGATCTCGTCGACCATAGGCGCGATTTCTGACGACACGCGTGCCCGCAACGTGGCGGGATCGGGGCCGGCGTCGCTGTTCGGGCCGGCGGTCTCGACAACCGCGCGCGCCAGTTGCGCGTGCAGCTCACGCTCCGGGCGAGAGACGTCACCGACCGTCAGCCTCAGTTGGGTCAACAGGCGGCGCGTGCGCGCGTCGAGACAGCGAAAACGGGCGCGCGGCACCGCCAGAGGCGCGGCCACGCTGAAGTGTTCGTACAGGGGGCCCAGCTGCGCCAGGTAGTTGAGCTCACCTGGCCCAGCGACGTAGGCGGCGGTGGGCCACAGCTTATCCTGGACGATAGGGCGCAACAGGGCCGACGTGGACAACCGCAACGGATCGCCGTCGATCGTCGCCTCGATGGCCTGCTGCGAGATGGTCTCGCCGCCCCCCGCCAGCGACCAGTCGCCGCCCTTCTCGACATCGGCTTCCGCGCCCTCTTTCTGCAACCGGTACCGCGGACCGCAGGCGTCGCCCCGATGAAAGAACAGCAAGGAACAGCGGTCACGCAGTGCGATCTGCTCGTCGAAGCCGGCCTCCGCCAGCGCCGCGCGGCGCGCCCACAGCGCCCGCTGGATCGAGGCGGCGCCACGCAGCGCCTCCCGGTAGATCGGCGCCGCCAGGGCACCGACACGCGCCTCCCGCGGATCGAACACCAGCAGGCCCTCGTCGGCGAACAGGGTCGCCATCGCTCCCGCGAAGGCGGCGGCGAGGGATCGCCCGCCCACGTAGTGTGCGCGCAGAAGCGCCAGCGTTTGGTCGGCGGCCACTCCCGGCGGAAGCGCGTCGGCCAGGCGCTCCACCAACCCGTCCACCTCGGCACCCAGGTGACGATGCGCAATCGACACCCGTGCTTCCGCCGCGGACTCGGGCGCCAGCGCCAGCCGGGTGGCCACGCCACGGCGATCAGCCACGGTGGCCGTCGCGATCTCGGCGAAGTCATGGTCCTCGGTCTGCAGCCAGAACAAGGGGACGCAAGGCACCCCAGCCTCGGCGGACAGCGCGCGCGCCACGGCCACCGCGGACGCCGCCTTGTAGAAACTGTACAGCGGTCCCAGGAACAGCCCCACCTGCTGCCCGGTCGCCACCACGGCCGTGCCGCCCCGGGCAAGCATCTCGACGTTCGCGCTCCGAGCGGCGCTGGGGGGCAGGTGATTCTGCTGGGCGCGAAGCACCGCGAGCAGACGCGGGTCGACCCACCGCGACGCCGCCGCGCGTGTGCGGGCCACCCGGGCGGCAGGATCGCGAAAGTCGTGCGCGAAAAAAGCACGTGCGCCCGCCTCACCTGCGAGATATGCGCTTGCGAATGGGCGGCTCACCGACGACGAACTATACTCTGCCACCCAAACACCCCATGCGCCGGCACAACATGACGATGGCCGCGCTCGCGACCGCACTGCCCCTCCTGTCCGTCCTGCCCCTTTTGCCCGTCTTGCTGATGACATCCGAAAGTCGCGCCGCCGGACCACCGGCCCAGATGGACGCTGGCCGGATCGCGCTCGGGCTGCGCAAGCTGGGCGTCGTCGGTAGCGTTCTCTACGTCGCCGCCCATCCCGACGACGAGAACACGGCCTTGATCAGCTACCTGGCCAACGGGGCGCTGGTGCGCACGGGCTATCTTTCGGTGACACGCGGCGACGGCGGACAGAACCTGGTGGGGGCCGAGCAGGGGGCGGCGCTGGGCCTGGTACGCACGCAAGAGCTGCTGGCCGCCCGCCGCACTGACGGCGGGGAGCAGTTCTTCACGCGCGCGCGCGACTTCGGATACTCCAAGAGCCCGGACGAAACCCTCCGCATCTGGGGCAAGGAGGAGGTGCTGGCGGACATGGTGGCGGTCATCCGCCGCTTCCGTCCGGACGTCATCGTGACCCGGTTTTCGCCTGGCCCCGCAGATACCCACGGACACCACACGGCTTCGGCCGTCCTGGCGGTGGAGGCGTTTCGCGCGGCAGCCGACCCGAAGTTCCACCCGGAACAGCTGACCGGCGGCATCACGCCCTGGCAGGCGCGCCGGCTCCTGTGGAACCGTTCGTCGTGGGGCCTGAAGCCGGGCGACGATCTCTCGCAGTTCTTCAAGCTCGACGTCAGCGGGTACAGCCCCCTTGTCGGTGCCTCGTTCGGCGAGATCGCCGCCGACAGCCGCAGCATGCACAAGAGCCAGGGCTTCGGCGTGGCGCGGTCGCGCGGCCCGGCGGTGGAGTACTTCAAGGTACTGACGGAGGCCCCGCCTGCAAAACCTGCAAAAAAGTCGGGCGGCCTGTTCGCCGGGGTTGACCTGTCGTGGAAGCGCGTGCCCGGGGCCGCGCGTTTGGCGGCGCTGGTGGCGGCCGCCGGGCGCGGCTTCGACCCATCGGCGCCGCACAAGAGCATTCCCGCGCTGCTGGCGGTGGCCGATGCGCTGGACGTGCTCGTCGTCGGTGCCGCCGACAGCGGCTGGCGCGATCAGAAGCGGCGCGAGGTGCGGGAACTGGTGATGGCGTGTGCGGGATTGTTCGCCGATGCGACGGCGACCGAGCACCGGGTCGCGCCAGGTACCGCTGTCGAGATCGCCATCAGCGCGCTCAACCGCTCGCCGGCCGCCATCACCCTGGACGAGATCCGGTTGCCGGACGGCACGACCGTCGCCGTTGGCAAGCCGCTGGCGACCGGCGCGCCGTTCGAATCGAAGCAGACCGTCCGGCTGCCGGCGAATCAGCCCGTGTCGACGCCATACTGGCTGGAGAGCGCTCCTGAGCCGGGGCTGTATCGGATCGCCGATCTCCACCTGATCGGCGTGCCGGAGGACGCCCCTCCGCTGCGCGTACGGCTGACGATGGGTCTGCCGGGAGGGCACAAGGTGACCGTCGAGCGCGCGGTCGCCTTCAAATGGACCGACCAGGTGGCGGGCGAACTCTACCGACCGCTGGAAGTGACGCCGCCCGTCTCGGTCCGCCCTGCCGCCACTGTGATTCTGTTCGCCGGCAGCGGCGACAAGGTTCTGGATGTTGATCTGGTCGCCGGCGTCGAGCGCGCCGAGGGAACGTTGCGCGTGGAGGCGCCGGCAGGGTGGACCGTCGCGCCAGCGAGTGCGCCGTTCACGCTCGGCGCGAAAGGTAGCGCCGCGCGGTTGTCGTTCAAGGTCCGTCCCGCGGCGGGCGCCGCGCCGGGCACCCTGAAGCTCGTCGCCGAGCTCGCCGGCGTCCAGTACCGCCGCGGGGTGGTGCGCATCGAACACCCGCACATCCCCATCCAGTCCTATCTGGTCGACGCCGACGTGCGTCTGGTCCCCGTCGCGCTGGCGATGGGTGGACGGCGCCTTGGCTACGTGCCCGGGCCTGGTGACGACGTCCCGTCCGCGTTGCGTGGGGTCGGGTATGACGTGACGTTGCTGGGCGACGGCGCGCTTGCCGGCGGTCCCGTCGCGCTGGCCCCCTTCGACGCCATCGTCATCGGCGTCCGAGCCTTCAACACCGACGAACGCCTGCGCGCCGCGCACGCGACGCTGATGGGCTACGTCGCGGGCGGTGGCACGCTGGTCGTTCAGTACAACACCAACAACCGGCTGGCCCCGCTGTCGACGCCCATCGGCCCCTGGCCATTCCAGATCGGTCAGAAGCGCGTCACGGACGAGACGGCGGCCGTGACCTTCGCCCCCGCCACGCACCTGGCCTTGACGACCCCAAACCACATCGGTCCGGCGGACTTCGAGGGGTGGGTCCAGGAGCGCGGCCTGTATTTCGCCGAGACCTGGGACCCACGGTACGAGCGGCCGCTGACGATGAACGATCCCGGCGAGGCGCCGCTGGCAGGAAGCCTGTTGTGGGGGCGCCATGGAAAAGGAACGTTTGTGTACACCGGCCTGGCATTTTTCCGTCAGCTGCCTGCCGGGGTGCCGGGCGCCTTCCGGTTGTTCGCGAACCTCCTCGCCGGGGGCGCGGCCCGTGGGCGATGAGACCGAGCCCGGCGGCGGCGTCACGCCATCACCGCCGGAAGAGACGGGCGCACCCGCCCGCGCCGAGCTCGCGGACGCGCCGCCGTTCCTCAGCTGGCGGCTGATCTACCTGATCGTCCTCGGCGCCCTGGCCGTCGAGATCGCCGTGGGCGCGGCCGTCACGAGCCTCTACCGATGAGCGCGCCGTGAGCACGCTGGACTGGCTGGTCCTGTTCGGGACGCTGGCCGGCATCATCGCCTACGGCCTGTGGCGCACGCGCGGCGGCGGCAGCGCCGAGTATCTGCACGGCGGCTATCGCGACAACTGGGCCACCATCGGCCTGTCGGTGATGGCGACGCAGGCCTCGGCGATCACCTTTCTGTCCACGCCAGGCCAGGGCTACCAGGACGGCATGGGGTTCCTGCAGTTCTACTTCGGGTTGCCCATCGCCATGGTGGTGCTGTCGGTGGTGTTCGTTCCGCGCTTCTATGGGATGCGCGTCTACACCGCCTACGAATACCTGGAAGGCCGCTTTGATCTCAAGACGCGCATGTTGACCGCGCTGCTGTTCCTGCTACAGCGGGGGTTGTCGGCCGGCATTACCATCTACGCGCCGGCCATCATCCTGTCCAAGGTTCTGGGATGGTCGCTGAACCTGACCAACGTCGCCATCGGCGGCCTGGTCATTGTCTACACCGTCGCCGGGGGCACGCGCGCCGTCAGTCAGACGCAGAAGCACCAGATGGTGGTCATGCTGCTGGGGATGGTGGTCGCGTTCGTCGCCATCGTCTATCGATTGCCGCCCGACCTGACCTTCGGCAATGCCGTTCACGTCGCCGGCGCGCTGGGCAAGCTGAACATCGTCGATGCGTCGCTGGACCCCGGCAACCGCTACACGGTGTGGTCGGGCCTGACGGGGGGGGTCTTCCTGGCGATGTCGTACTTCGGGACGGATCAGTCGCAGGTGCAGCGCTACCTGTCGGGGCGCACAGTGACGGAGAGCCGTCTGGGCCTGCTGTTCAACGGGCTGCTCAAAATCCCGATGCAGGCGCTGATCCTGTTCGTCGGAGTGATGGTCTTCGTCTTCAACCAGTACCATCCGACGCCGGTCTTCTTCAACGAGAGCGAGCTGACGCGCCTGCGCGCCACGCCTCAGGCCGCCGAGCTGCGCGTGCTGGAAGCCGAACATGAAACGGCATCGGCCACCGTGCGCGCCCAGCTGAACGGCCTGCGGTCGGTGCTGGACGCCCGCCCGCGTAACGCTGCGGCCCTCGAGGCCGCCGAGCGACGGCTGCGGGAGGCGGCCGCGGCCGACGACGGCGTGCGTACGCGCGTAAAGGCGCTGATCGGTCGCGCGCTGCCCCGCCCCGAGACCAAGGATGCCGACTACATCTTCCTGTCATTCGTGATGGCGAACCTGCCGCGCGGCCTGGTGGGCCTACTGCTCGCCGTGATCCTGTGCGCCGCCATGTCGTCGACGGCCAGCGAGCTGGCGGCGCTGGGGCAGTGCACGCTGGTCGACTTCTATCGGCGGCGCATCCGTCCCCAGGGCAGCGACGCCCACTACCTGAAGATGGCCAAGCTGTTCACCGCCGGATGGGGCCTGCTGGCGGTGGTATTCGCCGCGTCGGCATCTCTGCTGGACAACCTCATCCAGGCCGTCAACATCCTCGGCTCCCTGTTCTACGGCACGATTCTCGGCGTGTTTCTGGTCGCCTTCTTCACCCGCCGCGTGGGTGGAACGGCCGTCTTCATCGCGGCGATGATCTCCGAGGTGATCGTCTTCAGCGTCTGGCTCGGGACCAGCGTCGGGTTCTTGTGGTTCAACGTGATCGGCTGCGCCGCCGTTGTGCTGCTGGCGCTGAGCTTCAGCGGACGAGCGCACCCTGCTGGAAACGAGGCTCTTGGTCGAGTCTCGTAGGCGGGCGCGGTTGCCAGAGTCTGGCGATGGCGGCGTCGACGGGAAACGCGACCAAGTCGCTGGGGCTGACTTTCTCCGCGGATCCTTGATCGTGTTGGCGTTGCACAAGTAGAGGCTGATGCCTCCCCAAACCACCGGTCCCGCTATCCGAACTGCACCGAGCGTTTGGTGAAGGCGCCGTCCATCCACCAGCCCGTGATCGGGAAGGTGGTTGTCGGACGCTCGTCGGCCGCGGCGCCCGCGGCCACCAAGACCGGCGCGTAGTGCTCCCAGGTCGGAAGCGCCATGTGGGCGGCCGGCGCGCGCTTCTCGAAGTCGATCAGCGCATCGACATCGAAACGCGTGAGCGCGCCCTCGGCCCAGCTGTCGAACTCGCGCGCCCACGCCGGCGTCCCTGGCCGGAAGGCGTAGCGCATGTTGTGCGTGAGAAAGCCGCTGCCGAAGACGAGTACGCCCTCGTCGCGCAGCGGCGCGAGCGCCTGCCCGAGCGCGAAGAGCTGCTTCGCGTCGAGGCCGGGCATCGAAATCTGGAGGACCGGGACGTCGGCGCGTGGGTACATGGCCACAAGCGGAACGTAGGCGCCGTGGTCGAGTCCGCGCCCGGGATCGTCCGCAACGGCGATATCTCGCTGCCGCAGCAGCTCCCGAACGCGGGTCGCGAGCTCCGGGGCGCCGGGGGCGGCATACTTTGTTTGATAGTACCTCTCAGGGAAGCCATAGAAATCGTAGACGAGTGGCACGGGCCGCGTGGCGCCGAGCGAGGTGGGACGCTCTTCCCAGTGTGCCGAGACCATCAGGATGCTCTTCGGCGTCGGCATCGCCTTCGCCCAGGCGGAGAGCTCGCCCATCCATGCCGGGTCGTCGAGCAAGATGGGAGCCCCGTGGGCCGCGAAGATCGCCGGCATCCTGGTGCGTGAAGGGGTAGTCTCGTCCTCAGTCTGGGTGGTCATGTGTTCTCGCTTACCATGCGCCAAGACGGCTCGACGGCTCGACGGCTCGAGCACGAAGGCCACTGGCGTCTGTCCCTCCTGGTGACGCCCACCAATGTGCTCACCAGCTTGCGGAATCATTTCGGGGTACGCGCTCGGCGCATCGAGCCTCGTCACTGCCATCTGCGCAGTCGACCTGCCCGTTGCAAAGGCGCGGCGACGAGTCCGTCCTGTCGTCGCAGACATACTCGTGATTGTTCTCACCGCCGCAGCTGTGCTCGTCGGAGCCATCCGGACAGTCTTTCAAACCATCACAGGCCCCCGGCACGGGGAACAGGTGGATTTGGTCGTCACAGATCGCCAGGGGCGCGGAGCACTCAGTTTCATCGGATCGGTCAGGACAGTCAAAGGTGTGGTTACACCACAGGCCGTCGGCGCGGGTCCCATTGCAGTAGTACGCCGACCGGCAGTCGAGCCACTTGTCCTCCGACGCAGCGGACAAGCTTGGGCATGGGACGCCGACGTTTTCACAAGGAGTAGCATCGGTGCCGACCGTGCAGGATTGTCTCTCGCACTCCGCAATCGTGTTCAGCAATGTCGTCAGGCACTCGACATGACTACGGACCTCTTCGTTTCGGTCGGCCAAATCAATGAAACACGGTCTGCTGCCGTAACGTTGAAGCACTTCCGCGGGTCCGGTTTTCGAGGCCGCGCAGATATACAAGACGTCACCGGTAATTTGTCCACCACACGCGCACGAAGAAAAGCCGCGCCCGAAGGCTGCCTGCCAGTATGCCCCCAGCGCGCGTTCACCAGCAGACAGGGGGGCGACGCTGGCATCGACGTGCAGTTCCTGAGCGGCGTCACGGCTAGAAGTTTCCGGCGCTCCTTCCCCGGCATCTCCGGCGCTATCTGGTTGGACGTCCGCGACACCAGCCTCGTCGAACTTGGTCGTCGTATGTGGCCCGACGCCTGGACGCCCGCTGCAGGCTGACCAGGCGATGGTAGCCGTCAGCACCACGCTTAGCCGCGTCGCTGCAATTACCGACTCCACCCCATCACCATAGCGCCATTGTCTGCTGCCGCGGCCTTACGCGAAGCTCTTCTTGCGTGAACCACGCTATTCAAGCTGCAGGGTCTTGCGAGCGTGGCGTTGCAACTCCGCGAAACGGGCGGCGTTGGACGCGAGCCGCATGTCCTGCCCGTAGAGGGGGATCAGCCGCCGGACTCGGGCCTGCGCGGCGTCGCCGGTGACCAGGTGCGGAAAGCTGGTCTTGATGACCTCCAGCATGATGTTGACGCAGACCGAAGCGCCCGGAGACGCCCCGAGCAGCGCCGCGATGCTGCGATCGGCGCTGGTCAAAACCTCCGTGCCGTAGTGCACGATGCCGGCTTCGCCGTCGGTCTTCTTGATGGCCTGGACGCGGATACCGGCCTCCGTCAGCTTCCAGTCCTTGGCCTCGGCGCTCGGGTAGAAGATGTGCAAGACCTCCATACGCCTGGCCATTGTCTGCGTGCCCTGCTGGACAAGGTAGCGCACCAGAGGGAGGTTGCTGGCACCGACTTTCAGCAGAGTTAAGAAGTTGTGCGGCTTCAACGAGCGGGGAAGGTCGGTCCAGCTGCCGGTGCGGTGAAGAAAACGGGTGGTCCACGCCGCGAAAGGGCCGAACAGGATGGTCTGCTTGCCATCGAGAGTGCGGGTGTCGAGGTGGGGTACCGCCATGGTGGGTGCCGCATCCAGCGCCTGTCCGTAGACCTTGGCCTGGTGTTTCAGGACGATCTCTGGATCGTCGCAGACCAACCAGCGCCCACCGATGGGGAACCCGCCCAGCCCTCGGGCCTCCGGCAGCCGGGCCATTTGCAGCAGACGAAGGGTCCCTCCGCCCGCTCCGACGAATACGAACTTCGCGCCAACCGAGCGCTTCTGCCCGCTCTCGCGGTCGCGGACGGTCACCTCCCAGCCGCCGCCATCCTTTGCCTTCTTCAGGCCAATGACCCGGCAGCCGGCAGCGACGCCGCAGTCTGACTGCTGGGCCAGCCAGGCCAGGAGCTTGCGGGCGACGATGCCGAAGTTCACATCCGTGCCACCGTCCATCTTGGTGGCAGCGACGGGAACGGCCGGATCGCGTCCCGCCATGAGCAGCGGCGCCCAGGCACCGATCTGGGTGCGCTCGGTGCTGAACTCCATCGGGGCGAAGAAGTGGTGCGACGCCAGCGCGGCGTGGCGCGCCCGCAGGAACTCCACCTGCTCCGTGCCGTGCACGAAGGTGATGTGCGGCAGCGGGTTGATGAACTCTCGGGGAGCGTCAATCATTCCGCTGCCCACCGCTTGTGCCCAGAATTGCAGCGACTGCTCGAACTCCTGGAAGATGTCGATGGCCTTCTGAACGTTCACCGTACCATCGGGCGCCCGCGTCGGTGTGTAGCTGAGCTCGCAGATTCCGGCGTGGCCTGTGCCGGCGTTGTTCCAACCGTTCGAGGCCTCGTGAGCCAGCTCGTCGGCGGCCTCATACACCTGGACCCGCAACGCCGGATCCAGGCGCTTGAGCAGCGCCCCGAGGTGGGCGGACATGACGCCGGCGCCGATGAGGACAACGTCAGGGTGCTCGGTGTGTCTCGTCCCGCCGATCACGACAGCCGCAGCTTGCGCCAGACCGCGCCCTGCGGGTAGGTGTGCGCCGCCAGCGCGTCGGGCTTCATGGTGATGCTCGTTCCCGCCGCCAGCGGAGCCTGGTAGCGTCCGCGTCGCACCACGCAGGGGTCGAGGAAATGTTCGTGCAGGTGGTCCACGAACTCCGTCGTCCGCCCCTCAAGAGAACCGCTGACGCAGATGTAGTCGAACAGGGATTCGTGCTGGACGTATTCGCACAAGCCCACGCCGCCGGCGTGGGGGCAGACCGGGACGCCGAACTTGGCGGCCAGGAGCAGGACGGCCACCACCTCGTTCACGCCGCCCAGCCGGCACGAGTCGATCTGGCAAAACGACAGCGCCCGGGCCTGCAGCAACTGCTTGAACATGACGCGATTGTGGCAGTGCTCACCGGTGGCCACGCCGATGCCCATCGGTTCGAGCGCGCGGGCTATGGCGGCGTGGCCCAGGATGTCGTCGGGCGACGTCGGTTCCTCGATCCAGAGCGGGCGAAACGGCGCCAGCGCCGTGGTCCACGCGATGGCCGGTCCGACGTCCCAGCGCTGGTTCGCATCCATCATCAGGGTGCGGGCCGGGCCGATGGCCTCACGGACCACGGCGGCGCGGCGCAGATCATCGGCGAGGTCGGCTCCGACCTTCATCTTGAAATGGGTGAAACCTGCGGCGACGCCCTCGCGACACAGACGGCGAATCTTTTCGTCGGAATAACCCAGCCAGCCGGCCGACGTGGTGTACGCCGGATACCCGTCGCGGCGCATTTCGGCCTCGCGGGCCGCCCGCGTTGGCGCGAGCTTCTCCAGCATCGCCTGCGCCTCCTCGGGCGTCAGGGCGTCGGTCAAGTAGCGCCAGTCCACCATCTCGACGATCTGGCTCGGCGTCAGATCGGAGAGCAGCTTCCAGAGCGGCTTGCCCGCGAGCTTGGCCCAGAGATCCCACAGAGCATTGACAACAGCCGCGGTGGCCAGGTGGATGGCTCCCTTCTCGGGTCCAATCCAGCGGAGCTGCGAATCGCCGGTCAGGTGCTTCCAGAAGGCGCCGGGCGCGTCGGTGAACGCCGCGACCGACTGGCCCACCACCAGCGGACGCAGGGCCTCGATCGCAACCGCGATCACCTCGTTGCCCCGACCGATGGTGAAGGTGAGCCCGTGCCCCTCGATTCCGTCGCCCCGATCGGTGGTCAACACGACATAAGCCGCCGAATAGTCGGGGTCCGGGTTCATGGCGTCCGAGCCATCGAGGGACAGCGAGGTGGGAAAACGCACGTCCAGGATCCGCAGACCCGTGAGCTTGCCCGTGAGCTTGCCCGTGGCCATTCCTCCCGAGGTCATTTTCCGGCCCCCCACCCGCCGTCGACCAGCAGGTTCGAGCCCGTGACCATCGCCGATTCGTCGGCCGACAAATAGAGCGCGGCGGCGGCAATCTCCTCGGGGCGGGCCATGCGTCCGTTGAGCTGCGTGGAGGACATGTCCCGATAGGCCTGCTCGGGGTCGGGGTAAGCGGCGATGCGCGCCTTGACGAAGGGGGTCTCCACGCGGCCGGGGCAGATGGCGTTGAAGCGCACGCCGGTGTGCGAGTGGTCGAGAGCCAGTGCCTTGGTCAGCCCGACCACCGCGTGCTTGGACACGGTGTAGGCGAGGCGATCGCGCACCGCCACCACGCCACCGATGGAGGCCATGTTGATGACACTCCCTCGCCCACGCTCGAGCATTGCCGGAACAAAGGCCTTGCACAGGTTGAAAGCGCCGCGGACGTTCACCGCGTGGAGCCGATCCAGATCGCCGGCAACGGTCTCCAGAAGGTTGCCCACGTGCCCCACTCCGGCGTTGTTCACGAGAATGTCCAGGGGAGGCAGTCGCAAAGCGAGGTCCCGCGCCCCCTCGGGGTCACTCACGTCCAGCACGGCCAAGTCGGCTCTGGCGCCTGCGCTGTCGACATCTTCATCGCTGTTGATCGCGTCCACAGTGCCGCGGGCGGCCGTGGCATCACGGTCCACCACCCAGACAAAGGCGCCCTGTCTGGCGAAGAGGCGGGCGATGGCCTGGCCGATGCCGGAACCGGCACCGGTGACGAGGGCGACCTTCTGAACGAGTGAAAACATGGGTCAGCTGAGCCTGTACACCCGCCGAGCATTCCCCGCAAAAATGGCATCCTGTGCCGCGGCGGAGAGATGGGAGACCAGCTGTCGCGCCGTGCCCAGCCAGCGCGCATAAGTCGCGGCGAGGTTCACCACGGGCCAGTCACCCCCATACAGAAGCCGCGAGCTGCCGAACGTGGCCAGCACGTGGTCCACAAAGGGCCGCAGCTGGTCGACGGTCCAGGCGGTGTGGTCCGCCTCGGTGATCAATCCAGACAGCTTGCAGTCGACGTTCGGTAACGCGGCGAGCTCCGCGATATGCGCACGCCAGGGATCGACCCGTCCCTCCCGGATATCAGGCTTACCACAGTGGTCGAGGACGAACCGCGTGTCCGGGCACTGCCGGACCAGCTCGATCACCGCGGGCAGCTGGTGATGCCGGCAGCAAATGTCGAAGCTGAGATCGACGGCCCCCAGCTGCCGTACCCCGGCGAGGAAGTCGCGCGCCACACAGAACCTGGGATCCAGCTCATCCTGGATGTTGTGCCGCACCCCGCGAACGAGCGCATGGCGCTGGAGCTCTTCAATGGCAGCCGTGGTTGCAGCCCCGGCGTTGATGGCACAACGAGCCACGATGCCGGCGATGCGGGGCTCACGCGCGGCAAGTTGCTCAACCCATCTCACCTCGTCGAGCCAGGGGGCGCCGCACTCAACGAACACCATCTGGGAGGGCGACGCCGCGGCGGCAGTCTGCTCCCGCAGCTCCGAGGGGGTCTGTCGCCCGGCGATCGCCGGCACGTCGACCAGCCACGGGTAGGAGAACGTCCCTTGATCCCAGAAATGCACGTGTGAGTCGACACAGGTGAAACTCATGTGTCGGCGTGCTCACTCCCTCTGGTGAACGCGCGATCCAGGTGTACGTAACCGCCGTCCACGCACAAGATCTGTCCCGTGGTGTGAGAGCTGCGGGGCGAAGCAGTAAAGACCACCGTGTCGGCAATTTCCTGGGCGGTGGTCATGCGCCGCCGCAAGGGGATGCTGGCCTTGATCGCGGCCAGCGCGGCCGCGGGATCGGGTCGCTGTTCCAACCAGCGGGCATAGAGCGGAGTCATGACCTCGGCCGGCAGCACGCAGTTGACCCGGATGCCGTGCGGGGCGAGGTCGACCGCCCATTCGCGGGTCAGGCTGTTCATGGCGCCCTTGGCGGCGACATAGCCGCTGGTCCCCCCCTGCCCGGTGAGCGCGCACTTGGAGCCGATGTTGATGATGGTGCCCTGGGTCGCGATAAGTGCGTCGAGCGTGGCCT
>JBDSME010000022.1:0-5277 GCA_039916065.1 Polyangia bacterium | reverse complement strand
GTGGGTGTCGAACCGTTGCGGGGTGACGATGGCGTTGGCGAAGCCTGTCTCGTCCTCGATGGTCAGAAAGACGAATCCCTTGGCGGTTCCCGGCCGCTGCCGGACGATGACGATCCCAGCCACCCGCGCCCGCCGGCCATTCGGCACTCCCATCAATTGCGCGGCGGTGACCACGTCGTGGTCACGCAACCGTTCGCGCACGAAGGACATGGGGTGTGCCCCGGTGCTGAGTCCCGTGCCGTGGAAGTCGGCCAGCATCTCGTCGTGCGGAGAGGTCTCGGGCAGCGGCGACGCATCGTCGCCGCCAGGGAGGTCGACCCCCGCGAAGAGCCGCCCTGAACGCCCGAGCGCCTCCACCTGCCACAGCGCCTGCCGTCGCGTGCCCCCGAGGCTGGTGAAAGCGCCTACGGTGGCCAGTTTGGCCAGCTCCGTGGCATGGGGAGCCACGCGCGCCTCGAAATTCGCCAGCGACGAAAACGGGCGGTCCGCGCGGGCCTGTTCAATGCGCCGCCCCACCTGTTCGCGCAGCCCGGCGACATATTTCAACCCCAGTCGAATCTGTGGCTGCACGTTCGTCTTGGTGTTTGGCGGTGCCGCCTCGAGATCACACAACCAGGTCGAATGCGCCACGTCGATGGGCAAGGTGGTGACGCCGTGGCGTGCGGCATCGTTCACCAGGGTGGACGGATGATAAAAGCCCATGGGGTAGTTGTTCAGCAACGCGCAGGTGAAGGCGGCCGGGTGGTAAGCCTTGAGATACGACGACGCGTAGGCGATCAGCGCGAACGACGCCGCGTGCGATTCGGGGAAGCCATACAGCGCGAATGATTTGATTCCGGCCACGATCTCTTCCTGCGCGGCGGCGCAGATGCCGTTCCTGGTCATCCCGGCGCGCAACGCCGTCTCGATGGTGTTCATGCGCTGCTCGGACCGCTTGAACCCCATGGCCCGGCGCAGCTCATCGGCCTGCCCTCCGGTGAAGCCGGCCGCCACCATGGCCATGCGGATGAGCTGCTCCTGAAACAGCGGCACCCCCAGCGTGCGCCGCAAGATCGGCTCCAGAGACGGATGCGGATACTGAATTTTCTCGCGACCCGCGCGCCGCAACAGATAGGGGTTCACCATCTTCCCCACGATGGGTCCGGGGCGGATGATCGCCACCTCCACCACCAGATCGTAAAACCGTTCCGGCTTCATGCGCGGCAAGGTAGCCATCTGCGCCCGTGATTCAACCTGAAAAACTCCCACGGTGTCCGCCGCCCGCAGCATGGCGTAGACGCGGGGATCGTCCGGCGGCAGGTGGGCATAGTCGATGGTCACGCCCTCATGCCGCTGAATGAGGGGGACCGCGTCCTCCAGCACCGCCAGCATGCCCAGCCCCAACAGGTCGACCTTGACGATACCCAGATCCGCGCAATCGTCCTTGTCCCATTGCACGATCACCCGCCCTGGCATGCTGGCCGGCTCCAGCGGCACCACGTCGTCCAGGCGCCCCGCGGCGATCACCATGCCCCCCGAGTGCTGTCCCAGATGGCGCGGCAGGTCCAGCAACGCCGTGGCGATCTCCGCCAGCAGGCGCGTGCGATCTTCGGTGATGGGGAATCCCGCCATGGTCAGATACGACGCCAGCGATGACTCGGGGTCGGCCTGGATCCAGCCCGGCAACACCTTCGACACCCGCGACAGCTGCTCCTCCGAAAATCCCAGCGCCCGGCCGCAGGTGCGCATGGCCAGCCGCGGGCGATAACTGATCACGTTGGCGGTCATGGCGGCGCCGCGGGCTCCGTACTTCGCATAAACGTACTGGATGACCGCCTCGCGGCGATCGCCGGAGGGCAGGTCCAGGTCGATGTCGGGCATGCGGTCGGTCACGTTGGTTGCGCCGCGCACGCGTTCCTCTGACAAGAACCGTTCGAACAACAGCTCCATCCCCACCGGGTCGACGGCGGTGATACCCAGCGCGTAACAGAGCGCCGAGTTGGCCGCCGACCCGCGCCCCTGAATCAGGATGCCGCGGCTGCGCGCGAACTGGACGATGTCCCACACGATCAGGAAATATCCCGCCAGCTCCAGCTTCCCGATGATGGTCAACTCGTGCTCGAGCTGGCGGCGCGCCGCCTCGTGCAAGGGTTGGTATCGCTCGGCAGCGCCACGCCAGGTGATGGCCTGCAGGTAACTCTGCTCCGTCTCGCCGTCGGGGACTGGGTACCGCGGAAAGCGATAGCCCAGGTCGGCCAGGGTGAACGCGCAGCGATCGGCGATCTCCCGGGAGGCGTGTAGCGCCGGCGGAAGATCCCGGAACAGCGCCGACATCTGCGCCGGCGATTTCAGGTGGTGCTCGGCGCTGGGGGACAACAGGCGTCCCACCTCGTCCACCGTGACGCCCAGGCGCGCGCAGGTCAGGACGTCATGAACGCGCCTGCGGTCAGGGGTGGCGTACCGCACGTCATTCGTCGCCACCACGGGAACGCCCAGAGCTTCCGCCTGCGCCAGCGCCGCGCGGACGCGGTGAGCCTCCGGCGCGTCGAGATGACGTTGTACCTCCAGATAAAGATGATCGTGTCCGAACGCGTGCTGCAAAAGTGGCAGGTCCGGGCGCGCCATGGCACCAGCCAGTGCGATCAATCCGTCGGCATGCTCGGCCAGCAACGCATGGGTGGCGTACCCCGTCCCCTTGGGGCGATCAGCGTGTACGCGCGTGAGCAGGCGACACAGGTTGCGATAGCCCGTGCGGCTCTCCACCAGCAACAGCACCGGTGCGGCGTTTGCGTCGTCGACCTTGTTGCCACCCCTGTGACCGGCCCGAAGCGTGACCTCGGCGCCCACCAGCGCGCGCACCCCTGCGGTGCGGGCGGCGGAAAAAAACCGCGGCGCTCCGGGCACGCCATTCACATCCGCCAGCGCCAGCGTGTCGTATCCCAGCGCGGCGGCTGTGCTGGCCAGATCCTCGGGCAGCGACGCGCCGTCCAGAAAGGAAAACGCGGAACGACAGCGCAGCTCCACGTAGCCGGCGTTCGCCATGGTCGAACCATGGGCTAAACGGATGTTCAGGTCAAGCCCGGGCCGGATCCTGGATCGGATTCGGGCAGGTGGCGCATTCTCGGGTTTCCTCTTAACCTGTCCTCTGGCTTCGCGTGGTTGGTTGGATGTCTTATTTGCAGGTGACTTTCGTCGGTCCTGCCTTGATGTTGCTCGTGCTCGGGTGCGCGGGCGCGGTCAGCGTGGACCCCTCGGGCACCGGCGGTGCCGGCACCGGCGGGCAAGGGGACTTCGGCACCGGCGGCGTGGCTGGGACCGTCGTCCCCCCGCTTCCGCCTGGACCCGGACCGCAGGCAATCGCTGCCTGCACCACCGACGCCCAGACCAAGGTCGGCCCGACGCCCTTGCGGCGGATCTCCAGCCTGGAGTACCGGAACGCCGTGCGCGATCTGTTCGGGGACACCACCGACGCGACCACCGCCAGCGGTTTCCCGTCGGATGAGAAGGTCGGCAGCTTCGTCGCCAACACAAAGACCGCACTCTCGCCGACCAACAACGAAGGTTACCTGAGCGCCGCCGAAGGGGTGGCTTCGCGCTACGCGGCGCGGTTCGCGACCGCCTCCGGATGTGCGGCCAGCGACGGGGCGTGCGCCGAGCGGACCCTGCTCGCGCTGGCGCGCCGCGCCTTCCACGGCTCGCTCGATGCCGAGGCCTCGACCGCGCTCTCGGCGCTGCACGCGAAGGTGCGACAGATGGTCGACGCCACCGCCGCGGTCGAGGCCGTGGTCCGGGCCATGTTGCTGTCGCCGCGCTTCTTGTTCGTGATCGAGACCGGGACGGCCAGCGCCGCCGCGTCCGCGCTCACGCCGGCCGAGTTGGCCGGTCGGCTGGCGGCCTTCCTGTGGCGATCGGTGCCCGATCAGGCGCTGCTGGACGCCGCGGATTCGGGCGGGCTGGCGACCGGCGAACAGATCAAGCAGCGGACCGAGATGATGCTGGCCGATCCCCGCGGCCTCCTCATGCTGGACGACTTCGTGCTGCAGTGGCTCGAGATCATCGACGTCCTGCGCATCTCGCGCGACGACCCGGCGTTCACGCCCGCGCTGCGCGACGCGATGGCCAAGGAGATCACACTGGTGTTCGAGAACGCCGTCAGCAACGGCACCACCAGCTTCGCGCAGCTGCTGACGTCGAACACCTCGTACATCAACCGCGACCTGGCCACGCTGTACGGTGTCGCCGCCCCCGCCACCGACTTCGCCCCGACGCAGCTCCCCGACAACCGCCGCGGCATCCTCACGCGCGCCGCGTTCCTTTCGGTGCACGCGCACCCCCAGACGCCCTCGCAGGTATTGCGCGGGAAGGCGGTCCGCGAGCAGCTGCTCTGTGACCTCATTCCCCCTCCACCGGCCGGTGTCGAGCGCAACGTGCCCGTGGCCGCCAACCAGACCAGCCAGGAGGCGGTCGACGCGCACACCAGCGTCCAGCCCTGCGCGGGCTGTCATCAGTGGCTGGATCCGATCGGCTACGCATTCAACGCCTACGACAACATCGGGCGTTACCGCGAGATGGAACATGGCAAGGCAATCAACGTGCAGGGCGAGATCGTCAAGGGACCGCTGTCCCCCTTGACCGGTAAGTTCAACGGTCCCTACGAGCTGGCGCAGATGTTGTCGTCGAATGAGTACGTGCAGCAGTGCTTCACCATCCAGGCCGCGCGCTTCGCGCTCGGGCGCGACGAAGGCATGGGAGACGCCTGCTCCTTGAAGGCGGCGTGGGACGCGTTCTCCGCCGGGGGAAAGTTCAGCGTCCGACAGCTGCTGGTCGCCGTCACGGGGACCTATGCGTTCTCGCACCGCAACAACGTCCGTGCCGGGCAGACATGCCGATGAAGCTGCCGATGAAGCTGCCGATGACGCTGCGGACCAGTCGGCGCCGGTTCCTGGCTGCCGCGGGCGGCAGCGCGCTGGCGCTTCCCTTTCTGCGCGCGCTGCCGGGCTACGGCCAGACAGAACCGAAGCGCTTCCTGATCCTGGCGTTCAGCGGCAACGGTGTCGTTCGCCACACCTGGGGCGCCGAGAAGATGGGACCAGAGCGCGGCAACATCTTGCTGCATCCGTCGTTCAAGACCGCTCTCGACCCGTACAAGGAATACCTCACGGTCGTCAACGGGCTCCGCAACAAGTCGGCCGACGACATCGGTGGTACCCACGAGGGCGGGATGGAATCGCTGTGGACGGGCGGCAAGGGTCCCAGCATCGACCAGATCGTCGGCCCCAAGCTGGGGGGCGTGCGGCC
>JBDSME010000021.1:0-10676 GCA_039916065.1 Polyangia bacterium | reverse complement strand
GCCCGGGGGAGATTCAACACCGTGTGAGACTATGGACAGCACGGCCCGTCGGCAACTTATCGAAGGTCGGTCCAACGACACCCCGAAGACGTCGCCGACGGGTAGCAGCGGTCAGCGCGCCAGTTCGCCCAGCAACGTCGGAAAATAGGCGGGCAGGGAGTCCCAGGGATTGGGAATCAGAGCGTCGTTGGTCATGTAGATGAAGCCGATCATCTGTTTGGTGCTGGCGATGTAAGCGGCGTCGACAGAAGGCACCTCGTACGGGATGATGGCAAACCTTTCGCGAGGGAACCCTTGATACCAGGTGGGGAGCGTTTTCAGGCCCGCGCTCTCATAAACGATGATGGTATCAACCACACCGACATAGCTGGAAATGGTGTCGGTACCGGGATTGCCGACGGTGTAGGTGAATCCTTTCGACCTGGCGTAGCTGTCCTGACGTCGATAGTAATTCTCCTGTCCCCCGACGTACGACATCTCATCGAAGAAGATGCCGTCCACGGCGGGGTAGAAGGAGCGCCAACGGTCCATCTCGGTCTGGACCAGCGCCTCGGATCGTGCCGCGTAACCCGTGGCCACGTAGCCCAGGACCTTGATTCCCGCGGTACGGAGTTTGTTGATGCCGGTGGTGTAGTTACTGTCCACGGTGCTTCCCGGGCCGCTGGCGGGATTGACCACCGCGATCACAGGGACAGTGGGGTGGCCGTTCTTGGCGGTGACGATCGCGGACCACGACGAATCGGTGGGGTACGTGTAGAGCGGGACGATGGTGCCGGCCAGTGTCGACGGCGTCCCCCCGCCACTGCCCCCGAAGTAAATGTGGGTTCGCTTGGGCAAGGCTGCGTTGGTGGTGGAGGTCTGGACGCGATACAAAAGGTCGGCCGACTCGTTGGTGAGCGTCTCTCCCATGGAGGCCCGCGGAACCTTCCAGGTGAGCACTCCGCTGCTGTTGGTGAAGGTCACGGCACCGACGAAGGTCCAGTTCCAAGAAGTGGCGCCGCCGCCCGCGTGACGATAGAGCGTGCCGTTTTCGACCAGATAGTTGGCGCCCAACCCGCCGATTCCGTACCCAGTCGTCGCGCTGCGGTCGCTGTCCACGAAGACCTGGAACTGCGTCCAGGTCGACGTGGCCTGCACCCGGTAGTTCACGTCGGTGGCATCATTGGTGGTACGGTCGTTGACCAGCTTGCTGGTGCAGGGGATGTAGCTGTGGGTGAGCTTGGCGGAGGTGTCGGTGACTCCTCCGCTGGCTTCGACCTGAAAGACGACATCGGCGGTCTCGGTGGTGCAATTGGTTTCGGCAACGTCGCCCCGCGGGAAGGTCCATGAGGTGGTGTTGGCTGCGTTCGCGTAGGTGACCGCCCGGACGACGGCCCAGTTCCACCCGGGCCCCACGTACCGGTACAGCGAACCGTTTTCAAGCATGAAGTTCGCACCGATTCCTGCGGTGGCAAACCCGGTGGCACTGTTGCGATCGGTGTCGATGTACGCCCGATACCAGCTCCCCACGGCCGAATATTGATAGACGTACGTGACATTGTTGGCGTCGTTGGTTGTGTTCGTGCTGGTGATGGCGGCCACCGCCGCGCCACCCGTCACCAGGGTGAGCGCCAGAGATCCTCCGAGCGCCATGGCACTTGCACCTGCTCGCTGTCTAAACGTCATGCAGTCTCCTCGTTGATCTTGAAAAGGGCGCCACCCCATTCTTCAAGCCAAGGGGCGCCTTATCTTGAGACCCGCCACACGCCTGGCATGCGCAAAAAAGATCCGAGCTCCGTGACCCCGCGGGCTCTACACGCTTCTTGCGACCAGGCGGCCCGATCAGGAGGCCAGCTGCCGGCTGCTAGCAGCCTGTCCGAGTTTCACTAGGGGACACCCCCTAGAGCGACATGTGCACGGAGACACGGTTCCGGCCGCCCTGCTTGGACCGGTACAGCGCCGCGTCGGCAGCCGTCACCAGGCCTGACGCGTCCTTGATGGCGGCGTCAGGCATGCCGGCCAGTCCCACGCTGATGGTGACCGGGATGACCTTGCCGTCGTAACCGAACTGCCGCCCCTCACAGGCGCGGCGCAACCGCTCGCCGATGACCTGTCCCTGGGCCAGATCGGAGCCGCGGCAGATCACCGCGAACTCCTCGCCCCCGTACCGGGCAAACACGTCTTCGGTCCTGAGCGACATCATCATCAACGCGGACAGATCCGTGAGCACGGCGTCACCTGCCTGGTGCCCGTAGGTGTCGTTGATCTTCTTGAAATGGTCGATGTCGAACATGACCAGCGTCAACGGCGAGCTGTGCCGGACCGAGAACATGAACTCGCTCTCCAGCCGGTCGGTGAAGTACTTCTTGTTGAAGGCCTTGGTCAGACCGTCGCGCAGCGCCGATTCGTACATCTGGCGCTGAAAAACCTCATCCAGATTATCGTGATAGGTGAACTTCAAGATGGTGGTGGACCCCACCAGGATCTTGTCGCCGTCAGCCAGGGGCTTGTTGTCGACCTTCATCCCGTTGCAGAAGGTTCCGTTGGTGGAACCAAGGTCGTGAAGGAACACCTCGCGGCCGCGCACCACGATCTCGGCGTGCTCGCGCGAAATTCCATCATCGATCAGCCTGATCTGGGCCTTCCCCCCCCGGCCGATGATGGTCCGCTCCTGGTCCACCTTGTACATCTCGCCCACCGCCGACCCCGCCAGCACCACCAGGTACGCGCGGTCCCGCTTCTCCGTACCCTGACCGGGAGCCGGAGGTTCGAACATGCGGGTCTTCTCGTCGACGACCATGGATGTTTTAAGATCGTAACACAGTGGGTTACAACCTAGTCTATCGTCTGTATGTCAGGATACTGTAGCCGCCCCCACGGCAGGCGAGGCGATGACTCGATGTAGCAGCTCCCGGGCGATACCCGCCAAGGTCGTGCCTCGCGCGGGGTTAGCAAGACCCTGCAGTCCAGAAATCGCCTCTTCAATCAGGTCGGGTATCCGCCGCAGTACCCCAACGGCGTGAGCGGGATGGTCGCCGTCTTCTCGGTCGTCGGCGTGTTGAAAGGCTACACCGAACCGCTGCCCGAAGGTCCCGACCGCCGTGATGTCGCCCGCGGTTCCACCGGCTGCCGCGGCCCCCACTTCCGCGGCCGCGCGAAAGAGGGCTGCCGTTTTCTCGTCGTGGAGCTGTTCCAGGTCGGGCAGGGCGTTGGGAACGGGTTCGCCGAGGTCGCGCGCCTGTCCCCGCACCATCCCGTTCATGCCGGCCCCCCGCGCCAGCGCCAGCACCGCCCGACCGAAATCCGCCGGACGACCGGCTTGCGCGCCGGCGTCGGCCAGCCATTCGAAGGCCAGCGTCAGCAGGGCGTCGCCAGCCAGGATGGCCGTCGCTTCTCCGAAGACCTTGTGGTTGCTCGGCTTGCCGCGCCGAAAATCATCGTCGTCCATCGCAGGCAGGTCGTCGTGAATCAGCGAGTAGCAGTGGATCAGCTCCACGGACGCCGCCGCGATCACCACCGGATGATTCGCGGGGGCAATCGGGCCAGCGGCGGACCCGGGCTGGCCGGTCACCGCCTCGGCGGCGGCAAGCGCCAGCAGCGGCCTCAGCCGCTTTCCCGGCGCCAGCAACGAATAGCGCATCGCCTCGACCAGCCGTCCCGGATCATCTCCGGTTGCTCGAGCAGGCAGGCGTGCCTCGAAGGCCTGCTCGAGCCACTGCCGCCGCGAACTGGTCCAGCGCGCCAGGTCCGGCGCGGGGTCAGTCTTCATCGCCCGCGGGAATATCGAAGGGGACAGTACGGGGCGCGCTGGCGTTGGGGTTCGGTTCGCGGCTTTCGCGACCACCTCCCCCGGCGGAACCCGCCAGCAGCACCTCCACCTTTCGTTCGGCCGAATCGAGGATGGTGGCGCCGCGCCGGCAAAGACCGATCCCTTCCTCGAAGAACTTCAGGCTGTCCTCCAGGGAAAGGTTGCCGCCTTCCAGCTTTTCCACCACGCCGCGCAACCGGATCAGGATCTCGTCGAACCGCTCCGTGGACGCGCCCCCGCCCCCGCCCCCGCCCACATTGGCCGCCGCCATCGCCCCAGCCGCTGCGCTTCCGGTGGGGGATGCGGCAGCCTGCTGCGCGCCGTCGCCGTCGACCTTTTCAGATGCTGCCATCACGCTGTTTGTACCACGCCGGCCCTCGGGTTTCGCGGGCCCGTCAACGGCGGCAAGAACCTGTCGCGGCCGACTGGTTCCCGGTAGAATGGTCGGGTCGTGGGGAAACTGGCAACGGAAAACGGGAAGGGCGACGTCAAGAACCCGTGGCGGTCGTATCTGCGCAAGCATGGCCTGAAGACCACCCAGCAGCGGGAGGCGATCGTGGACGCGTTCCTGCGCACCTCCGGTCATGTAGCGCTGGACGATCTGCTCACCCGCGCGCGCCGCACCCACCCCGGAGTGGGACTGGCCACCGTCTACCGCACGGTGAAGCTGCTGGAAGAAGCCGGGCTGGCCGCCAGCCGCCAGTTCCAGTCAGGGCACACCCTGTACGAAGTGGCGCAGGGCAGGGCCCATCACGATCACCTGATCTGCCGGCAATGCGGCTACATCGTGGAGTTCGAGAGCGACGAGATCGAGCGGCTGCAGGTCGCCGCCGCTCGCAAGATGGGTTTCAACGTGCTCAGCCACCGCCACGAGCTCTTTGGTCTGTGCGAGAAAGCTCAGGGCCTGCCGCAGGGCCGCTGTCCCGCCGAAGAAGCCGCATCCCAGAAAGCCCGCTGAACAATTTGGATGGGAACCCTGAGAGGGTTCCCAAGCCCTGGCATCTTACGGGGGCATGGTTCGCTGCCGCTCACATGCCCCCGGTCCCCCCTCGCTTCACCCGGCAAAGCCGGGTTACGCTCGCCCGCGAAACGGGAGGGAGGCAAACAAAATATTCGTCGCGACAGACCGACTAACCCTGGGTCCCAGAGACCGTGCGGGAGTGAGGGTCGTCGCGACAACTTTCGGTCCGAGCTCGAACAGCTACCTGGGCCTCGAGCCCGCATACGCCAGGTCGAGCCAACCCGAACTCCTGCGAAGAGTTCCGGCCGGCAAAGCCGCCCTCCACTCACGCGATCCGCTCCCCCAGCATTGCCTCCCCTCTGACGATCGCCTGGCCTATCCAGGAACCGGGAGGTCCAGCTTTGCTGGACCGGCGACGACGTGAAGCAAATCCGAGGGGGTCTCGCAGGGGGCCTTCCCAGGCCCCTTGCGCGCGTCAGCTGCTGCTCAGACACTGCAACGCCAGGACGGTGACGTTGTCGGCGCCGCCCGCCTGGTTGGCCGCTTCCACAAGTTTTGAGACTGCTTGCTCCATGTCGGGCGTCGCCTTCAGCACGCTGGCGATGGTCTCGTCCTCGATCATTCCGGACAGGCCGTCGGAGCAGAAGACGTAAACGTCGCCGTCCTTGATGTCCTGTGCGTGAATGTCGACCTGAACGGTCTCCCGCATGCCCAGGGCCCGGGTGATGACGTTCTTGTGGGGAAACTTTCGCTGCTCCTCATCGGACATTCCTGGCTTGGCGTCCTTGTAGTCTTCCAGCAGCGAATGATCGCGGGTCATCTGCTGAATGGCGCCTCCCCGCAGGCGGTAACACCGGGAGTCCCCCACATGGGCGATGTACAGCTTGTCGCCGACGATCTGCCCGCCCACCAACGTGGTCCCCATTCCCTTGAAGCGCAGGTCCTTCAACGCCGCCTCGAAGATCCGCTGATTGGCCAGCTTGACCCCGACCACCAGCCGATTTTCAACGTAGGAAAGTTGGCGGTCCATCTTGTAGGGCCAGGTGATCTCCTCGTCCTTGGTTCGCGCGAAGAACTCCTGAATCGACTCGGTCGCCATCTTGGACGCCACCTCGCCCGAAGCATGGCCACCCATGCCGTCGGCGACCAAGAAGAGCTGATCCTCCTCCAGCAACGAGAAATAGTCCTCGTTGTGAGTGCGCTTCATCCCGACGTCGGTCTTGGCGGCGTAGCGGATTCGCATGGGTCGGGAAATTCAGACTACCGACGGCGGACAAGATGGTCAAATGACCGAGGAAACCACCGCCGCGCATCGCCGCCTGGGCCGCCCCTGCACGCCGCGCGAACATGTGTGCGGAACATTTGTGGCGATCATCAGGTCGAACAATTGACACGTTCCCCCGCGGCCGTTAGGGTACTGCGCAAATGTCTAGTCCAGGCAAGCGGACGCGGGCCGCGCTCCTCGCCATCGGCGACGAGGTGTTGCGCGGAGAAGTGGCGAACACCAACGCGGCATTCATCTCGGAGCGGCTGTTCGAGATCGGTATCGAAGTGGGAGAGCAGCTGGTCGTCTCCGACGATCCGACCGACATCCGCACCGCTTTGACCCGTTTGCGCCCCACCTTCGACGTGGTGATCTGCACGGGCGGGCTCGGTCCCACCGAGGATGACCGCACCGTCGATGTGGTGTCCGACCTGCTGGGGGTGGACAGCCCGGCCCACGCCGCGTCCCTGGACGCCATGAAGCAGCGGTTCTCCACGCACGGCTTCGAGATGACCCCCAACAACCTGCGGCAGGTGCGTATCCCGGCCGGGGGCGAGGCGCTCGCCAACAACGCCGGCATCGCGCCCGGTTTTCGCATCCGCCTGGGCGGCGCGGACGCGTACTTCCTGCCCGGTGTGGCGCGGGAGATGGAGAAGATGTTCGTGTCGGAGGTTGCGCCTCGTCTCACCCGGCTGGTGGCCGAGTCGGGCGTGGGCCGCGCGGCGGTGCGCACCTGGCACGTCTACGGGATGGGCGAATCGCACATCGACCACCGCCTGGCGGGATTGCTGGCCAACATCGACAACGCCACGTTGCACTTTCGGACCTCCTCACCCGAGAACCACGTCAAGGTGATCGTGCGCGACACCGACGCGGAGAGCGCCCAGGCCACCTTGGAACGCATCGATCAGGATCTGCGCAAGCGCATTGGCCAGGGGATCTACGGGATCGACGACGAGACGTTCCCGGTAGCGGTGGCGCGGGCGCTCACCGGCCATCAAGCGACCCTGGCGCTGGCGGAATCCTGCACCGGAGGCATGGCGGGCGAACTGGTGACCTCGGTGCCGGGATCAAGCGCCTACTTCGTCGGGGGGGTTATGGCCTACGCCGACGACATCAAGCGCCGGGTGCTGGGGGTGAAGGAAGAAATCCTGACCGACTTCGGTACCGTCAGCGAGCCTTGCGCGCGCGAGATGGCGGAGGGGGCCCAGAAGCTGTTCGGAACCACGTTGGCCGTGGGCATCACCGGGATCGCCGGGCCAGGTGGTGCGACAAAGGACAAACCCGTGGGAACCGTCTGTTTTGCCTGCGTGGGACCGGGGACCACCAAGACCGCGACCAAGCTTTTCGCCGGGGGGCGTGAACAGGTGCGCCGGGCGGCTGCTTACTTTGGGTTGGATCTGGCGCGCCGGTATTTCGACAACCGCAAGCGCTAGCAAGACCTGTTTGGTGTCGGTTTTAGCTGATTTGAGCAAATGACTTCGAAGAGGAGACCGCATGGCCATTAACGACAAGAGCGAAACGCGCGTAGGCAAATCCGACGTGAAGTCCGAGCACAAGCCCGATGCAAGAGCGGATGTCGCAAGATCGGATATTGGAAAATCAGATATTGGAAAATCGGATATCGGCAAATCCGAAGTGAAGGCCGAAACGCGCCTCGCCGCCGTGCCCGCGGCCGCGATCGCCGCGGCGGTGCCCGTACCGGTGGTGCGCGAGCGCGATGTCCAGCGCGACAAGGCCATCGACCTGGCGGTCTCCACAATCGAGAAGCAGTTTGGCAAGGGCAGCATCATGCGCCTGGGCGAGGACACCGCGCCCCCCGAGGTCATGGTGGTGCCCACCGGCTCGCTGGGGCTGGACATTGCCCTCGGGGTCGGCGGGCTGCCCCGCGGACGCATCGTGGAAATCTACGGACCGGAATCCTCCGGCAAGACCACCCTGGCGCTGCACGTGGTGGCGGAGGCCCAGAATGCCGGCGGCATCTGCGCGTTCGTCGACGCCGAGCACGCCCTGGACGTGGGCTATGCGCGCAAGCTGGGGGTGCGCACCGACGATCTGCTGGTTTCGCAACCTGACTGTGGTGAGCAGGCGCTGGAAATCACGGAGATGCTTGTTCGCTCGGGAGCCGTGGACATCATTGTCGTGGACTCGGTCGCGGCCCTGACCCCCCGGGCCGAACTGGAAGGGGAGATGGGCGACGCTCACGTCGGCTTGCAGGCGCGGTTGATGAGCCAGGCGCTGCGAAAGCTGACCGGGACCATCTCCAAGTCTCACACCCTGGTGATCTTCATCAACCAGATTCGCATGAAGATCGGCGTGATGTTTGGGAACCCGGAGACCACCACTGGCGGCAACGCCCTGAAGTTTTACGCCAGCGTGCGCATGGACATCCGCCGTGTGGGCGCCCTGAAGGACGGCGACAAGGTGGTGGGCAATCGTACGCGCGTGAAGGTGGTCAAAAACAAGATGGCCGCTCCATTCAAGGAGGTCGAGTTCGACATCCTCTATGGCGAGGGCATCAGCCACGAGGGCGATCTGGTGGATCTGGGAGCGGAATGTGGAGCCGTGGAGAAATCCGGCGCCTGGTTCGGCTTCGAGGGTGAACGAATCGGGCAGGGCCGCGAGAATGCAAAACAGTTTCTCCGCGACCACCCCGAGGTGGCCCGGCGAATCGAGCTCAAGGTGTTGGCCCATCATGGCGTTCGTCGGGATGCCGGTGGCGGTGCGGGCCAGACCTCTGGCGGAGCCGGCGGCGGCGGAACCGTCCACGCGCTGGTTGCCCAGCCCAAACCCGCCTCCGAGAAGAAGCACAGGTAAGCCACTCGGCAGACATCGCCAAGCATCTCCCCATACGTGGCGAAATCCCCCGTCTGCCGCTACAATCCACGGACGATGGCCTCTGCCAAAAAGAATACCCCCGAGGGACCTATCGAGGTCCCCGAACTTATCTCGATCCTACCGCTCCGGAATTCTGTTCTTTTCCCCGGTTCGATCATCCCCATCGACGTGGGCCGGAAGAAGTCCGTCCGCCTGGTCGAGGAGGCGATATCCAAGGAACGTCCCGTCATTGGGATCGTCACCCAGCGTGACTCGCGAACCGAGGATCCGGGCCCCGGCGATCTGTTCGGCGTGGGGTGCGCGGCGCGCATCCTGAAGGTCATCAAGCTGGCCAAGGACAACTTCTCCGTGATCCTGCAAGGCGTGGCGCGCATCCGTGTGCTGGAGGGGACCGGGGTGGATCCCTTCATGACGGCGCGGGTCCAGACCTTGCCCGATCAACCAAGCGGCGAGGTCGAGCTGGACGCCCTGGTGATGAACCTCAAGGATGTCGCGAAGCGGGTCATCAAGTTGATGCCTGAGTTGCCCAAGGAGGCCTCCGCGCTGGTTGATAGCGTGACCGAGCCCGGTCAGCTGGCCGACCTCATCACGTCGAACCTGGACGTTCAGGTCGACGAGAAGCAGGACGTCCTCGAGACCTTCGACCTCAAGACCCGGCTGCGCAAGGTGCTGCAGTTCCTCTCTCGCCAGCACGAGGTGCTGAAGGTTCGCGAGAAGATCAACAGCCAGGTTCAGGAGGAGATGGGGCGCAACCAGCGCGAGTACGTGCTGCGCCAGCAGCTCAAGGCCATCAAGGAAGAGCTCGGCGAGATCGACGATTCGGGTGGCGACCTGGATGACTTTCGCGAGAAGGTGCTGACGGCGAAGATGCCCGCCGACGTCGAGAAGGTTGCCATGAAGCAACTGGAACGGCTGAAGGTGATGCAGCCTTCTTCGGCCGAGTACACGGTGACCCGCACCTACCTGGAATGGCTGGTGGAGCTCCCCTGGTCGGTGGCCACGGAAGACAAGCTGGACATCCAGGCCGCGCGCGACATCCTCAACACCGACCATTACGACCTGGAGAAGGTCAAGAAGCGCATCCTTGAGTATCTGGCGGTGCGCAAGCTGAAGGCCGACAAGAAAGGGCCCATCCTTTGTCTGGTGGGCCCGCCCGGCGTGGGCAAGACGTCGCTGGGCCGGTCCATCGCCCGCTCTCTGGGGCGTAAGTTCATCCGCATCTCGCTGGGAGGCGTGCGCGACGAGGCGGAGATCCGCGGTCACCGCCGCACCTACGTCGGCTCGCTGCCCGGTCGCTTGATCCAGGGGATGAAAAAGGCCGGTTCCAACAACCCGGTTTTTATGCTCGACGAGCTGGACAAGCTGGGACACGACTTCCGGGGCGATCCAGCAGCGGCGCTGCTCGAGGTCCTCGATCCCGAGCAGAATCACAGCTTCTCGGATCATTACCTTGAGGTCTCCTTCGATCTTTCGAAGGTGATGTTCGTGGCCACGGCCAACATCCTCGATCCCGTGCCGCCGGCGTTGCGGGATCGGCTGGAAGTGCTGGAGCTGCCGGGCTACACGCGCGAGGAGAAGCTGAACATCTCGCGCCAGTTCCTGATCCCGAAGCAGCTAGAGGAGCACGGCCTCTCCAAGGAGAAGGTGGTGTTCGACGACAGCGCCGTGGCGGAGGTCATCGACAGCTACACCCGCGAGGCGGGCGTGCGCAATCTGGAGCGCGAGATGGCGAACGTCATTCGCGCCATCGCCGTTCTGGTGGCCGAAGGCAAGGCGACCGAGCTGGAGAAGATCACCACCGATCGAATCGCCGAGTTCCTCGGTCC
>JBDSME010000020.1:0-3024 GCA_039916065.1 Polyangia bacterium | reverse complement strand
GGCGCCGAGGCCGCACGTCCCCACCACGCACGCGCTTCCCTGGCAAATCAGGGTGCCGCCCGCGGGAGGCGGACAGGTGGTCGCGTCGCAGCTGGTGGGTCCGCAGCCGTACGTGGGATCGGTGACGCTGACGCACTTGTTGGCGCACTTCTTCATCCCGGGGCCGCAGGCACCGATGACGCATGTGGTGCCCTGACAGGCGAGGGTGCCTGTTCCCACTGCGGGGCAGGTGGAGGAATCGCAAGTCGTCGCGCCGCAGCCATACGCTGGATCGGTCACGGACACACAGCTGCTGCCGCACTTCTTCATACCGGACCCGCATGAGCCCACGACGCAAGCCATGCCCTGGCAGACCAAGGTGCCCCCGGCCGGCGGAGGACAGGCGGTGGTGGTGCAAGTGACGGGATCGCAGCCGAAGGTGGGATCGTTGATGAGCACGCAGACGCCGTTGCAGCGCTTCTGGGCCGCCGTGCAGGGGACCGGACCGTCGGGGCTTGCCGCGACATCGACCGATGCGTCTGACATGGCGCCGCCGCCACCCGTGCCGCCGTCGGTCGCGCCGCCGCCACCCGAGCCGCCATCGGCTGCGCCACCGCCACCCGCGCCGCCGGACTCATCGGTTGACCCGCCCATCCCTCCGGTTGCAGTGGACGCCCCCGCTCCGGCGATCCCGCCCGTGCCGACACCGCCGCCACCTCGGCCGCCAGTCCCGATGCCGCCGCCACCTCGGCCGCCAGTCCCGATGCCGCCGTCGGGCCCGCTGCCGTCTCGGTCGCAAAAGTTGCTGAGGTTGCAGTGATAGTTGTCGGGACAGGGCTTGGTGACGGACGAGGCGCACCGTTGCTTCCCGCTCGGTGGCTCGTTTTTGTAGGTGCACCCCAGAAACGATGAGCAGAACGATGAGCAGACCACCACCACCCAAACGGCAAGCGTCTGAGAACGAACCACGGCTGACCGGCACTGCTTCGTCATTCCTGGCTCTGATCCCTTACAACGCCCAGCGGCTTGCATATGGGTCGTGTCGCTCAAAATTGCCGCGCCAGAACGGCCATGCCGCCGCCCACGGCCGGCAGGAACGTGACCCGCGACTGGCCCGCGTCACGCTCCCGGTTGCTCCCCAACACGAAGGTGGTGATCCCCGCTCCCACCAGAACGGCTCCCAGGCCGTAACCCACGTACTGCAACACTTCATAACGATGTCCCCGATCGTCGAAACCGGAATCGTAGATGGGGTTCTTGCTCGCCTCTTCTCCCGTCGACCGCGCCTTGAGACCGAATACCAGACCGGTGGCAATGACAAACGCCCCGGCCGATCCCAGGACGATTCCAGCCGTCCGCAACGTTCCACCGCCGGACGCGGAATCGGACCCGGGCGCCTGTCCTCCCGCGTCCGCCCGCGATGCCACGCCGGCTGGCGTGGCGCTGGTCTGCGTGGCGGTCCCGGCGCTCCCGGCAGCGTTTCCGCTGACCGAGGCCGCATTCGCGGGGGATGTGGCGTTCGCGGGCGGAGGAACGGTTGCCAGCGGTGCCGCGTCGCCCGCGGCGATCCTTCGGGAGAGGTTGACCGTTTCCCGCGTCAGATCCCCGGCGCCCACCACGATCTCACGCGACACGATCTCGTAGCCGGGGGACCGCACCAGAAAACGGCAATCGCCCGAGCGAACACGCAGCGGGGCGGCAAGCGGCAGGGTCCCCGCCACCGTCCCCTCGATGACGATCTCGGCACCGGCAGGATTGCCCAGGATTTCCAGCCTGCCCACGTGCTGACGCACGCGCTCCAGGGACGAGTTCAGCGTGTCCTTGTTCTTGACCACCCAGGAATCACTCGCGGCCGCCGTGGCTTCCTCAAGGTGGATTTCAGCGTCGACCCACCGTCCGAGGGCCAGTTCGGCCAGTCCCATCTGTCCGGCCGCGCGCGCGCTGTGCCCCAGCCGGTAGGCCTCTCGAAACAGTTCCAGCGCCTCGGAGTCCTTGCGCACCCGCCGACTCTCGACGCCCTGGCGGATCAAGGTCTCTTCGTCCCTGCTCTGCTTGCCCTGACCGCGCGCGGTGCCTGCGACCAACGCCGTGGCAAGGATCAACGCGATCCCACCAAACGTCCGCAGGCGGGGACGATCACGAGCAGTCCTGCTTGGAGGTCGCGATATCGCCGATATCACCGCTACAGATCGGATGGAGGAAAATGACCGGTCCATGAAATGGGCCCAGGCGGGCGCGGTTCCAAGGTATCGACCGCTGACATTGGTGTCAATCGTTGGCAAGGGAACGGCACGTGACGCCAGCCACGGGAGCTCGCCGCGAGGGCGAGTCCCCCTTCGACACGAGGACAGAGACGTTTGGGCGGTGCCTCTTTGCGTCACCCAGCGTGCGATGTTGGCGCAGAGGCGCGACGCCGCGGCCTGCAACTGGAGTGGGTTTTGTAGAGCGCGGCGGACAGTCACCCGGATGGGTGTCTTTCGCGCCGCCGGGGGTTGACCGCGTGCTACAAACGAACCCTCTGACGATGGGGCCATCGCTTTGCTGGTGGTTGGCCGCCCGTCGCGGATCATCTTGGAGGAATTTTGAAGGTCCGTAACTCTCGTGTGAATGTTCGTCTTTTCGTTCTCACCCTTATGATCTGCGGCATCTGGAGCTGCGGGCCATCGTCGGATAGCGGCTCGGGCACCGGCGGAGCGTTCGCCTCTGGCGGCGCCAAGGGAACGGGCGGCGCCGCGGGAACGGGCGGCGCCGGTACCACTGGCTCGGGTGGCGCATCGGCCAGCGGTGGCGCCACGGGCTCGGGGGGCGAGGCAGAGGGCGGCCGGACCGCCTCGGGCGGAAACAGTGGCAGCGGCGGCAATGCATCGGGCGCCGCTTCGGGGGGCGCCTCGTCGACGGGCGGCGCCCCAGGTGGCAGTGCTTCGGGTGCTGGCGGCGCCACGGGAGGTTCCTCGGCGGGCGGCGGCGGCGGCCCGGGTACCGGCGGCGGCGCTGGCGCTGCAGGCCAGGGCACCCCGGGCTGCGGCTCGGCCAATCCAATGAAGA
>JBDSME010000019.1:0-3467 GCA_039916065.1 Polyangia bacterium | reverse complement strand
GTGGACATTCCGCTGCTGGGGCGGGTGGCCGCCGGCGTCCCTTTGCTGGCCGTTGAAAATGTCGAAGACACAGTCCGTGTCGATCGTTTCTTCATCGGCCAGACGCGCGAGGTCTTCGCTTTGCGGGTGAAGGGCGAGTCCATGATCGAGGACGGCATATTCGACGGCGACTACATCTTCGTGCGCAAGCAGCTTCACGCGACGCGCGGCGATACAGTGGTGGCCATGATCGAGGGGGAGGCGACCGTCAAGCGCTATTACCCCGAAGGCGACATGATCCGGTTCCAGCCGGCGAATGCCAAGATGGAGCCCATCGTGGTGCGAAAGCGCGACTTCAAGAGCGTCCATCTGCTCGGTATCGTGATCGGGGTCTACCGCAAGACCATGTGATCGCCGGTCGCGGCGGTGTTTCCCGTCGCGTCAAGCTCGAGGAGACCCATCCTCGGCCGCCCCTGCGTGCTAGGCTGGCGCCGTGGGTGGGTCCACAAGAAGGGCGCGTCAGCGCCGCTCCGAAACCAAGGACCAGAGCTTGTCGGGGCAGGGTCGCCCGCGCCACCCTCCACGCGGTCACCTCAGCCGCGGTCTGCTGGCCGCTCTCTTGTTGCACGGCCAGTTGCTGGCTCCCCTCCTGATCGCCACGTTTATTTATGCCGCCCGGGAAGAGGCGCAAAGGGCCGAGGAGGTGGACCTGGGATTCGAGGATGTGAAGCCGGAAGAGCTGCCGGCGGATCTACCGCCGCTCGACACCAAGGCGAATGCGGACGAGACCCCGGAGCCGCAGGCGAAGGTCCCCAAGGAGAAGCTGAAGCCAGAGCGAGAGCCTGTCGCCGAGCCCAAGAAGCGGGAAGAAAAGCGCGACGAGCCGCGCAAACCGGCGCCGAAGGTGGCCAAGGAGACGCCGCCCCTCCCCAAGGAGCCGCCGGTGGCCCAGCCCACTCCCCCCAAACCAACGCCGCCGCCGCCTCCTCCCAAGCCGAAGACGCACGAGAAGATCGTGGATCTGGACAATGACAAGGAGGTCGAGCCTTCGCCCGACGCCAAGTATCTCGCGCAAAAGAACAACCGCACCGACGTGGAGACCCGGGCCACCCAGACCAACATGGAGCGCGAGCAAAAGGGCGCGGAAGGGTCTCAACAACCGGAAGGCGAGCGCCGGGATGACAAGGAGGCGGGAGACGACAAGGCGAAGATCGCCCAGCTCGAAGAGGAGAAATCCAAGCTGGGGCGGTCCGCGCCCGACGTCATCCCGCAAAAGGAAACCCAGGCCCTGGAGCGCCCCGATCCGGCGCGCCCATCCCAGGCTTCCCCCGTGCTGTCGTTGCGGGACGCGGCGCCCCGGGGGCACGAGATCACCCCCGAGACCGTGGACCCGTCCCTGCCCCACGATCCCGCCGGCACCCTGGCGAGCGCCCGGCCGCGGGGGGCGTTTCGTGATGAGGAAGCCGATCACAAGCACGATGGGTCCAAGCGGCTGAAGCTGGCGCTGTCGGGCAAGGACTACGAGTACCTGTTCGGCCACGAGGCAACCGCTGATCGGCAGCTCGCGCAGAAGGAGCGCTCAACACGTATTGGCAAGCATGCGCGCGCGGCGGCCCGGGTGCGCTCGTCTCTGGAGAACTTCATCACGGAGGTGAAGCCCGGAAATCAGACCGCGTTGAACACGAGAGCCGCACCCTTTGCGGCCTTCATCGCGCGCATGCACCGGAACATCCACCAGCTGTGGGGGTTCGGCGCGCTGGAAGACTGGGACGAGCTGCCTGCGTCGAGCCCTCTCAATGACGAGAGTCTGGTGACCACGGTGGAGATCGAGCTCAACCGAGACGGTACGGTCAGCAAGGTCAGCATGGTGCGGCCGTCCAGGTACCTGCCGTTCGATGCGGCTGCGGTCGACGTGGTGCTGACCGCCGGCCCCTACCCAGAGCCGCCGCGCGAGATCCGGTCGGGCAATGGAAAGGTCTACGTTCACTGGAGTTTCTTCCGCGATGGCCATCAGTGCGCCACCTCCGGGGTCGACTACTTCATCCTGGACAACGGCCCCAAGGCCGGTGATGTGCCCGGTGCGGAGGAGAGATCGGCGCCAGTGCCTTTGGCAGCGGCGGCACCGGAGGGTCCGCGACGGCTGGAGCGGCACATGGGAGAGGTCAGCAGCCGCCGGGGCGTGGCCGAATCACTGCCCGACGGCGCGGGCACGGGCATGGGAATGGGGATGTCGGCCGAGGCGAGCGGCGAGTCAGGGGCAACTGCGCCGGCGCACAGCGCGGAGCGAGACAAGGCGACGGGAGACTTCGCGCGGCGGTGGTTCGCCGCATTCGTCAAAGGAGATATCGCGGCGATGACGTCGCGCGCCATTTTCCCTTTTCGTTCGGCGGGCGGCGGCGTCGCCGCGAAGAGCGCGTCCGAGCTGGCGCAGATGCTTTCGAACCTGGTCGCGGAGGCGCCGCGGGGCGAGTCGGCGCCGGTCAGCGTGGAGACTGCCGCCGGATTGCGCAAGCTGGTCGGCAAGTTGCCGCCCGGACTGGACGACGGCGCCGGAGCACTGTTCGCCGTCACGCGGGTGGACGGCGACATGATGATCTTGTGTCTGGCGAACACCAGCGCCGGCTGGCGAGCGGCTGGTCTGGTTCGGCGCTGAAACGCCCCGTCGGGGGCCGGATGGGGGGTGGCACGGGCCGCATACTGCGCCACGTCAACTTACACCTGTAACACATGTAAGCATTTGTAATTGCTAATATAATTAGCGCCGCGTTTTAGCCGGACGCTATTTGATGACCGTGGTAAAGCTTGGGCCGTGGCAGTCTTGGCGGTTCGGTCGCGGCGTACATCGACATCGGGGTCCAGCCCCCTGGCGAAGACCGTGCGCAAGATCGGTCTGCAAAAACTGCTCTCGACGCGGATCTGCGATCTGGAGCTGCGCCCCACCGGAGCGCTTGCTGAGTGTGTCGAGCAGGTGATCTCGGAGATGCGCGCGCGCGGCATCACCTTCGTCCCCGCGTTCTATCTCGGCGATGACGACTTCTGGACCTCCGACCAGGCGGTCAGCGTGAACATCCCCTGGTACCTGGCCACGCCGGATCTTTGGCGACTGGTGAACGATCACCTGTTCGAGTACTCGCGCGAAGAGGTCTTGATGTATCTCCGGCACGAGGCTGGCCACGCGCTGTCATACGCGTACGGGCTCTGGCGCCGCCGTGATTGGGTGGCGATGTTCGGAGATTTTCGCCGTCCTTACCGCGACGTGTACGGCCCCAATCCCTGGAGCCGGGATTTCGTACGGTATCTGCACTGGACCGGGATGTACCACTACGCCCAGAAGCACCCCGATGAGGACTGGGCGGAGACCTTTGCCGTGTGGCTGGATCCCATGTCGCGCTGGCGACGGCGCTACGGCAAGTGGCAGGTGGCGCTGGCCAAGCTGGAATACGTCGACCGCATCCTGGAGGTGGAAGGCGTCTGCCGCGGGTCGCCCC
>JBDSME010000018.1:0-4360 GCA_039916065.1 Polyangia bacterium | reverse complement strand
ACCGCCCCTGGATCTCCGCGCGCAGGGCCACGTTCTGCCGCAGCAACGTGCGCCGTTCCAGGGCCCGTTCCACCACCAGCCCCACCTCGTCCACCTTGAACGGCTTGAGCAGATAGTCGTAGGCGCCAGCCTTCATGGCGGCGATGGCTGTTTCGGCAGTGGCGTAAGCCGTGACCACCACGACCTGGGTGTCAGGGTGCGCCTTCTTCGAGGCCTCCAGAACGTCCAACCCTGTTCCGTCGGGCATCCGCAGATCGGTGATCAAGATGTCGAATTCGTGGGCAGAGATGGCCGCCCGCGCATCCGCGGCGCTGGCCACGGTTTCCACCCGGTGCCCGGCCCGTTTCAGGTAGATGGCCAAGAATTCGCGGACCGACCGTTCGTCATCGACCAGCAATATGTCGCCGCGAAGGGGAGCCATCGGATGGTGCCTCTACTGCTTCTGGGCGATCACGATCATGAAGCCTCCGAGGCGCCGCAGACCGGGCATGTCGCACACCGCGTGCTCGACCCGCTCCAAAACCGCCCCCAGCCCCGGCACTTGCCACAGCTTCGACGTGGGGGTGACCACGCGAACGCCGCGCACGCCGATGACCTTCAATTCGGGGGGCAGGTACGATTGCGCCTGCGCCAGGGTGTCGTATCGGGTGAAGACGTCGTGGTCGGTGGTGCCATCGGCGATGCGGGCAGGGCCACCCCACCGCTTGGCGAGATAGCGCAGCGACCAGGGGTTGTAGAACTCCAGCAGCAGATGGCCGCCGGGACGGATGAGGCGGCTCATTTCTGCCAGCGCGTCCTCGATGGGTGGGATATGGGCCAGCACCTTCATGCTGTACGCCAGGTCAAACGACTGCGAGGGCAGGGGGACGTTGGTGATCGACCCCTGCACCACCTTGAGGCCCCGCTCCCGCGCTTGGCCCAGCATGCCCCGGGAAAGGTCGAGGCCCACCGCGGAACGTGCCACCAGTGCCGCCTCCTTCAGCAGCAGACCCGTACCGCACCCTGCCTCGAAAACGTCGCGCGCGGCGCCGTACTTGCGAATGAGCTCCAGCTCGAGCTCGTCGATCATGCGGTGATAGCCGTGATGCCGGTGATCCTCGTAGGTGCGAGAGAACCGGTCGTAGTAGTTCTGGGTGGTGGGGACCGCCGTGTTCATGGGCCTCCATTATGCGGCGCCCACCGCCGGGACGCGAGAGGCGAGAGGCGCGAGGCGCGAGGCGCGAGGCGGATGTCCGGTTACCGCAGGCTCTCCAGGCAGGCGATCACTTCGGGCCTGGACCAATCCCGCTTGTTGATGAAGTAGTGGCGGACGCGACCCTGCGCGTCGATAAAAAACGTCTCGGGGTATTTCTCCGTGGTGTACCGCTTGGGGACCTCCTTGCTGGTGTCGAGCAGCACCCCCAGTCGCGTCCCGCGCACGAAGAACCTCTTCACTTCGGGCCAGCCTTCGTCGACGCTGACCGCCAGGGTGCGGATGTCGCTCCCCTCGAGGCCAGCCGCCAGAGTTTCCAGCGACGGCATCTCCTCCGTGCAGGGGGGACACCAGGTGGCCCAGAAATTCAGCAACACGGGATGCCCGCGCTGCGACCGCAGCGAGATCTTCTGACCGTTGGCGTCCGGCAATTCGAAGTCGGGCGCCTCGACGTCCTTCAATGAGGGCGGCAAGGGGTCAGGCTTCAGTGCCAGGCAGGCGGCCGCGCGCGTGCGCTTGACCGCCTCGCCCGTGGCCGCGAAGAACTGCACCGCGACCACGGCGATGGCGGCCACGGTGAGGCCGACGCCCAGAAGGCGTCGGCCGTTCACCGGACCTCCAAACGCGACCGCAAACGCGATCGCGATGGCGATTGGGGAACGTCGTTCATCCCCGCCTGGTTCATCCCCGCTTCTTGCCCGACTTCTTCGCCAGCTCTTCGTCGGCAATCTTCTTGAAGGTGTCGAAGGGATAGGCGCCCGAGATCTTGCGCCCGTTGATGAACACCGCCGGGGTTCCGGTCACGCCGAAGGTGGACCCTTCCTTGGACTCGGCCTCGATTACGCTCTTGAACTTGCCCGAGTCCAGGTCCGCCTTGAACTTGGACATGTTCAGGCCCAACTCCTGCGCGTACTTCTCCAGGCTGGGACGATCCAGCGCCGTGTTGTTCGCGAAGAGCTTGTCGTGCATGGGCCAGAACTTCCCTTGGGCATCGGCGGCCAGGGCCGCCTCCGCCGCCGGCATGGCATTTTGGTGAAACGGGAGGGGATAGTTCTTCCACACCATGCGGATCTTCCCCTCGTATTCCTTCTCCATCTGGGTCAGGGTCGGCTCCACGCGCTGGCAGAACGGGCACTGGAAGTCGGAGAAGACCACCACGGTCAGCGGCGCGTTCTTCGGACCCTTGGCGGGCGAGTTTCCCGGCTGCACCGGGAAGATGGTCTTGTCGGCCTCGGGGCCCGCTTCCGGCTTTGCGGCTCCGGCTGCGGCTGCGGCCGGTGCCTGGGGAACTTCGGACTTCGCGTCCTTCATCAAGGCCTCGTAGACCTTGCCCCGCGGTGTCCCCTTGGCGGTGAGCGCCTCGGCCTCTTTCAGTCCCTCGTCGATCTTGGCCTTGAAGGCCTCGTACGGCTGCGCGCCGGACAGGAATTTCCCGTTGACGAAGAACGCCGGCGTACCGCGCGCGCCGATCTTGGCCCCCTGATCGCTGTCGGCCTGGATCTCCTTCTTGTACTTGTCGCTGTCCAGCGCCGCCTTGAAGCGGCCCATGTTGAGTCCCAGCTCGGTGGCGTACTTCTCCAGGCTGGGGCGATCCAGGTTCGTCTGATTGGCGAACAGCTTGTCATGCATCTCCCAGAACTTCCCCTGCTCGCCAGCCGCGCGGGCCGCGGTGGCGGCCGGCATGGCGTTCTGATGGAACGGCAAGGGGAGATCCTTCCAGGCGATCCGCACCTTGTCCTTGTACTCCTCTCGCACCTTGATCAGGGTCGGCTCCACCCGGCTGCAGAACGGACACTGGTAGTCCGACCACATCACGATGGTGACGGGGGCGTCCTTGGGACCGCGCACCGGCGCCGCGCCCACCTCGGCCTTGAACACCGTGCCCGGATCCGGCTCGCCAGCGGCGGCGGGCGCCGCCGGCGGGGGAGCCGCCTTGTCCAGACCGCCCTTGGTCACCTCGGCGTACAGGTTGGCGCGGTTGACGCCACTCTTCAGCTTCTCGTCGGCCTTCTTGATCTCCTCGTCGATGGCAGATTTGAAAGCTTCCAGCGGCTGCGCACCGCGGAGGTTGCGGCCGTTGATGAAGAAGTTGGGCGTGCCCCGGGCGCCGAACTTCTCGGCGTCCTCGGAGTCGTGCTTGATGCGATCCTTGTACTTGTGGCTGTCCAGGGCGGCCTTGAACTTGTCCGCGTTCAATCCGATCTCCTGCGCGTATTTCTCCAGGCTGGCGCGATCCAGCGCTGTCTGGTTTGCGAACAGCTTGTCGTGCATCTCCCAGAACTTCCCCTGCTCGCGGGCGGCCTCGGCGGCCTCGGCGGCGGGCATGGCGTTCTCGTGGAAGGGCAGCGGCAGATGACGGAAAGCGATCTGGATGTCGTTGCCGTAGTCCTTGGAGATCTGCGCCAGGGTGGGATTGACCCGGCTGCAGAACGGGCACTGAAAGTCCGAGAACTCGACGATGGTGACCTTGGGCTGCTTGCCGCCCTTGGTGGGGGCATCACCGACCGGCACCTTGTAGACCTCGGCGGCGGCGCCCGGACCCTTGGCGGCCGGGGCATTCGGTTGGGCGGGTGTGGGGGCGGGCGCCGTGCGGGCGTTCGCCATCAGCGCTGAGTACACCTGGCCGGGGGCCGTTCCCTTGGCGATCAGACCATCGGCGGTCTTGACCTCCTCGTCGATCACCTTCTTGAACTCCTCGAAGGGAAGCGCTCCGCGCACGGGACGGCCATTGATGAAGAAGTTCGGAGTGCCCTGCACGCCGATCTGGGTGGCCAGGGCCATGTCGGCCTTGATTCGTTGATCGCCGCTGTTGGCGTCCAGGAACGCCTTGAACTTGGCCATGTTCAGGCCCAGTTCCTGCGCGTACTTCTCCAGGTCAGGGCGCTTGATGTTCTGCTGGTTGGCGAACAGCTTGTCGTGCATCTCCCAGAACTTACCCTGCGCCTCGGCAGCCAGCGCGGCCTCCGAAGCGAGGGGCGCGTCCGAGTGGAACGGCAGCGGATTGTGCCGGAAGAACATTCGCACCTGTCCGTTGTAGTCCTTCATGATGCGGTCCAGCGTCGGGGTGACCCGGCTGCAGAAAGGGCATTGAAAGTCCGAGAACGCGACGATGTTCACCTTCGCGGTGTCGGGACCGCGGGGCGTTCCTTCCAGCGGCACGCGATAACG
>JBDSME010000017.1:0-8705 GCA_039916065.1 Polyangia bacterium | reverse complement strand
CCATGTCCGACGAAGCTGCGCCTGGGGGCTGGGCCTTCCCGCCGTGGCGACGGTGCTGGCGCCGCCCACCCTGGGACTTTCCCTGTGGCTGCTGGCGGCCTTTCCGGCACAGATGTGGCGCACGTTCCGCAAGACCCGCCGCCAGGGATTCGACCGGCGCGAAAGCCTGCTGTGGGGGGTTTCCTGCGCGGCCGCGAAGATCCCGGAGTCGATGGGGGTGATCAAGTACCATGTGAACAAGATGAGGCACCGCCGCCCCACCATCATCGAGTACAAGGGACAGCAAAGGATAAAATAAACGCTTGAGTTCAGAACCCATCGATGTCGCGCTCCTGGGCGCCGGATTCATTGCCGACCACCACATCGCGGCGCTCCGCATGGTCCCCGGTGTGAAGGTGGTGGGCGTCTGCGATCTGTCGCGGACGCGCGCCGAACGCCTGGCCGCGCAAGTTGATGGCGCCGCCGCCTACACCGATCTCGGTCAGATGCTGGCGGAGCTGAAGCCGCGCGTGGTCCATCTGCTGACCCCGCCCCCGGCTCACTTCGGCCCCGCCCAGCAGGTGCTGCAGGCGGGCGTCTCGGTGTTCGCGGAGAAGCCGCTGGCTGTGCGGTCGGCAGATTGTCTGACGCTGGAGGCGCTGGCCAAGGCGCGCGGAGTTTCCTTGGGCGTGGCGCACAACTTTCTCTTCTCGCCACCTTACGAGCGGTTGATGGCGGACCTGGAGCGCGGCCGTCTGGGGCGGCTGGACCAGGTGGACGTGGTCTGGAACAAGCCGCTGCCTCAGGTTCAAGCGGGTCCGTTCGGCGGCTGGTTGTTCCGCGACCCGCGCAACGTCCTCTTCGAGGTCGGGCCGCATTCCTTCGCCCACGTGGTTCACCTGGTGGGTCAGCCAGAGCGGATCGACGCCGAGGCCAGCGACCCGGTGCGCCTCCCCAATGACCTGGTTTTCTACCGGCGCTGGGAAGCGCACGGACAGGTCGGTCAGACGGCGGTGCGGCTGCGGTTCTCCTTCATCAACGGATACCCGGAGCACTACATCCACCTGCGCGGATCGACGGCCAGCGCCGTGGTCGACTTCGAGCTGAACTCCTACGTGCTGCGAGAGAACGAGCGCGATCTGCTGGATTTCGATCGTTTTGCGACCTCTCTGCGGCAGGCCAAGGAAGGCGTCCTGCAGGCGGGGACTACCCTTGGTTCGTTCGTCCTGTCGAAGGCGGGTCTGCCCTTCGAAGGCGGGCCCTACCAGACCAGCATCACCCGCGCCACGCGCCAGTTCTACAGCGGCCTGGGTGGCGGCACCGGGGACGCGCGCTTGTCGCCAGCGCTGGCGGCGGGGGCGATCCGGTTGGCCGAGGAGACCACACGGGCGCCGCGCCTGGCCGCGCCGCCGGCACCTCGCCCCGCGCGCGCGACGGCAACGACGACGGCAACGGCGGCGACGACGGCGGCGACGACGGCGGCGCAACCGACCACGGCGGGCGCTGCAACGGGGACAGGCGCCAAGGGGGATGGGGATGGCGCCCCGACCAAAGGTCCGAAACCGACGGTTCTGGTCCTGGGCGGCACGGGATTCATCGGTCGCGCCCTGGTCAAACGGCTGCGCCGAGAAGGGCTGGGGGTTCGGGCCCTGGTGCGCGACCTGGGGGGCTACGCCGAGCTGCTGGCGGCGGAAGGGGCCGAGCTGGTGAAGGGCGATTTCGCCGACACCGATTCGGTGAGAAGCGCCATGTCTGGCATCACCCACATGTATCACCTGGCCCGCGGCTACGGGCAGAGCTGGAACGACTACGAACGCCTGGACATCGAGCCCACACGGCGCCTGGCGGAGCTGTGCCTGGAGCACGACGCGCAGATGTTGTACACGTCGTCGATCGCCATCTACAGCGGCGGTCGCTCCACCGACACCATCACCGAGGACACCCCGCCCGGACCAGGCAACGTCCGGTTCGATCCCTACGCGCGGTCCAAGGCTGCCATCGAACAGATGCTGCTGGACCTCCACCGCACCCGCGCCTTGAAGCTGGTGATTTTTCGGCCAGGCATCGTCATTGGTCAGGGCGGCAGCCCCTACCACTGGGGAATCGGCGCCTGGCCGTACCCCTCCATCTGCCGGCTGTGGGGTGACGGCACCAACCCACTGCCTTTCGTGCTGGTGGACGACTGCGCCGACGCCATGGTGCTGGCCCTGAAGGCCCCCCGCGCCAACGGGCAGAGCTTCAATTTGGTGGGCGAGCCCTGCCTGACCGCCGGGACCTACCTGGATGAATTCGAACGTCTGGCTGGTATCAGGGTCCGGCGCCTGCCGGTCGCCCCCTGGAAGCGATTCGTGCAGGACATCGCCAAGTACGGCCTGAAAACGGTGGCCGGTTCAGAACGCAACCGACCGAGCTACGACTACTACGTGGGGATGAGTTGCCGGGCGCGCTACGCCCCGGACAAGGCCAAGGAGACCCTGGGCTGGCAGCCCAGCGCCGACGTCGCCCACATCGTGCGCGAGGGCATCGCCGTACCGGTGTCCGAATTCGTAAAATAGGCGGGAAGCGCTGAGCGGCCCCAGGTTGTAGGTGTCCCCGCTGTTGCGTGGCCAACCCGCGGAGCTATGATCATGGTGATCCGGACCAAGACGCGTGGCCCGCTAACATCCACTTGTTTGCGACTCATTAAAGGACCAGAGCTTTGATCAATCCACTCGATCGCGAAGCGTTGCGTACCCAGTTTCGAACCGCGCAGCCTTACCCGCACATGGTGATCGACAATTTCCTGGCGCCGGGAGAGGCTGAAAGGATCGCGCGGTCCTACCCCTCGTTCGAACAGGCCAGCGCGGAGGGGTTCGTGTTCAACTTTGTGAACGAACAGCGCAAGATCCAGATCACCGACACCACGAAATTTCCCGACCCCGTGCGCCAGCTCAACGACGCCATCTCCTCGCCGCAGTTTTTGGCGGACCTGGAATACATCACCGGGATCCCGCGCCTGTCCGCGGACGAGCAACTGGTCGGCGGCGGCATGCACCTCACGGGCGCGGGTGGGCGCCTGGACGTCCACGTCGATTTCAATTTGATCGAAGATCGCAAGCTGTTCCGTCGGCTGAACATCCTGCTCTACCTCAACCCGGTGTGGAACGAAGCGTGGGGTGGGCACATCGAGCTTTGGGACAAGGATGTCCGCACCTGCCAGTACCGCTGCGTCCCCGCCCTGAACCGCTGCCTGATCTTCCAGACCAGCGACATCAGCTACCACGGCGTGGCGCGCGTGACGGCCCCACCTGAGATGGTCCGGCAGTCGTTCGCGGCGTACTATTACACCAAGGAAGCGCCACCGCAGTGGACCGGCACCTCCCACTCCACCATCTTCCGCGCGCGCCCCGACGAGAAGATTCGCGGCCTGGTGCAGATGCCTCTGGAGAAGTTCAGGCGGCGGCTGGCCGATAAGGTCAAACAGTCAAAGCGGATGGTCAAGTCCTGGATCGGCTTGCCGTAGCTTCGCCGCCGCCCATGCCCCGAACTCCAGCAGCAGCAGCATCCTGGCCGCCAGCAGCGCGCCTGTGACCACGCCTCCTTCCAGCCCTTCGTCCGGCGCTTCGTCCGGCCCTTCGTCCGGCCCTGCGTCCGACCTTGTTTCGGCAGAGCCGGTCGTGCCGCCGCCCCCCGTACCGGGGGCGTTTCGCAAGGTCTTGCTGCGCGGGTCCCTCTTCGAGCTGGCCGGCTACGGCGGCAGCATGGCGATGAGGCTGGGCGGCAACATCCTGCTCTCCCGGCTGCTCTTCCCCAAGGCCTTCGGTCTGTCTGCCGAGATCAGCTTCGTTCTTTACGGGCTGATCATGCTGTCGGATGTCGGCATACGGCAGTGCGTGATTCGCAGCCCGCGCGGCGACGATCCGGACTTCGTGAATACCGCCTTCACCATGCAGGTGCTGCGCGGGGGGGCGATGACGGTGATGGGACTGCTGGCGGCCATCCCCATTGCGCGCTGGTGGTTTCACGAACCGGAGCTGGTTGGCCCCTTGATGGTGGCCAGCTTCCAACAACTGGTGGCGGGCTTCAACTCGACCGGCCTGTTGACGCTACGCCGGCGCTTGCGCCTGGGCGTGGTGAACGCGCTGGAGCTCTGCCAGCAGTTCCTGAGCCTGGTGGTGATGGTGGTGTGGGCGATACTCTATCCGTCGGTGTGGGCGCTGTTGGGCGGCGCGCTGTTCGGGGCGACCTTCCTGGCGGTGACCAGCCATTTGTTGCCGGTGGGTTATCGCAATCGCTTCGCCTGGGACAAGGCCGCATACAAGGAGCTGTCCAGCTTCGGGAGGTGGATCCTGGGCAGCAGCAGCGTCACCTTCCTGGCCAACCAGGGGGACCGCGCGCTGTTCGGACGCTTCATGGGGGCGGCACAGCTGGGCGTGTACCAGATCGCGGCCGAGCTGGCGGGAGCGGCCGGTGGAATCGTGGAACGACTGGTGGGGGGCGTGCTGTACCCGGCGCTCAGCGCCAAGGGGCGCGACGACCAGCCGGAGCTGCGCCGGGTCTATTACAAGAGCCGGGTGGGCCTGGACCTGCTGGCACAAGGGGGACTTGGGTTGCTGTGCGGCGTGGGAGGGTGGCTGGTGAGGGCCGTGTGGGATTCGCGCTACTGGGACGCCGCCTGGATGCTGCCGCTGCTGTGTGTCCGCGGCGCCATCTCCTGCCTGGTACAGCCCACCGAAACCTGCATGGTGGCCATGGGCTTTTCGCAGTATGGGTTCCTGCGCAGCCTGGCCCGCGGCATCACCGTCTGGATCGCCATCCCGGTGGGGTTCGCGCTGGGGGGCGTTCCCGGATTGCTGTGGGGCGTGGCGCTGACAGAGGTGCCGGCCCTCCTGCTGCTCTGGATCCCGTTCTGGCGGATGAAGATGTTGCGGTTAGAGCGAGAGCTGCTGGCCATCCTGCTGTTCCTGGGGGCCCTGGCGGTGGGGACGATGCTCAAGCACTGGCTCCCGGATTGGCATCTGCCGCACGGCCCCCGTCACTGACGCGGCTTGCCGCTCCAGCGGGCGCGGACGTCGCCGTAGAAGGCCAGCATCTGACGGGCCACCACCTCGGGGGCGAACCGGCGGGCGCTGTCTTCGGACCCGGCCGCGCCCAGGCGGCGCGCCAGCTCCGGATCGCGGAAGAGCCGCGTGAGCTGGCGACCGGCATCGGCGGCGTCGGCATCGGCGAACAGCAGGCCGTTCCGATCGTCCTCCACGATCTCCACGATGGCGGCGGCGCGGGGCGCCACCAGAGGCGAGCCATGGGCCAGCGCCTCGACCGCTGTCATGGAAAAGGTTTCGAACCGGGAGGCCAGCAGCGTGACAAAAGAACTGCGGCGCAGCTCCGCGATGCGGGCGGGCGGCTGCTCTCCCAGCATGTCGATGCGGTCCAAGATCTCCGCCGGCAGGTGAGCGGCGGCATAATCGCGAAAGTTCCAGGTCTTGCCCTGCTGGTCCCGCAGGCCGGAATCGGGACCGACAAACACCAGCCGCGCTTGCGGGATCTCGGTGGCCAGCCGCGCGAACGCCGCCAGGACGACGTCGCCCCCTTTCAGACGATCGAAGCGGCCCACGAACAACACGGTCCGTTTGTCGCAGTCTTCGTACTTCCAGCGCAGCGACGGAGGCTGGGTGGCGATGGGGTTCGGCACCACCGCAGCGTGGGGCAGCGACACGTTGTAATGGCTGCGCACCTGTTCCAGGGCGTGGTGCGAAGGAGAAGAAACACCGTCGGCCAAAACGATGGCCCTGCCTTCGGCGTCGACGCGCCGCTGGAAGGCGGCCGCGTCATCGGGACGCCCCAGCGCCGGGGAGACCAGACACCAGGGGCCGTGAAGGCGCACCACCAGCGGGCGGGGGATCGCGCGCTGGGCGAATCGCGCCGAGCCGAAAGATTCTTCCATCTCGAACAGATCCAGAGGCTGCCGGGAATGCGCGGTGCGCGCGGCGGCGCCGGCGGCGTGACCCAGGCGTTGATCAACGGTGGACCTCCCCGTCAGACGCTGCTGGGCCTTCCAGATGACCCGGTGGCGCAGCGACGGGCGCTGTCCCGCGGCGTCCACCACATCGTCCTGTTCCTCGGGAATGATGGGTCCCGCCACGCGGCTGGCCAGGACGGCACTGCCCACCCCCAGCGACGCCAATCCCAGGCGCATGTTGGCGACGTAGGTGACGATGCCGTTGGAGAGCGATCCGGGCGGCCAGGCGGGGGTCACCAGACCGACGCGCGTGATCTCCTGCGCGGGCGATGCGGCGGGGTCCGGGACCAGCGCGGGAAACGACGAGGGACGTCCTGTCGCGGCGGTCATTCGGCCGTCCAGGACGCAGCAACGCCCAGCACGGCACGGTTCTGTTCGGCGTCGGGGGGAGGCTTCAGCAAGTTCTTGGCGCTGTAGCGAATGAAATCGCGCCAGAGGTGAGGGCGAAAGACAACCTTGCGACGCAACAGTTTTGTCTTGGCCACGCACATCGCATAGCCGCACACCCAGGCCGCGTCGCAGGCGGCGGTGTAGGCCGCTCCGTGGTGCTTCACGAAATAGCGGCGGCGCGCCTGGAACCAGTATCCCGGCATGCGGCGCGTCTCGTCGGCCATCCCCGTCGACACCGAGCCCAGATGTCCCACGCTGGCCCCGTCGACGTAATAGATCTTCCAGCCGGCGTTTCGAACCTGGCGCGCGAAGTCGACCTCCTCGAAATACAAGAAGTAACCTTCATCGAATAGGGCCGACTGCTGAAACACCTCGCGCCGTATGACCATGTTGGAGCCGGAGACCCAGTCGACCTCGCACGATTGGTCGGGAAACAGCGCCATCGCGTGATTGCGCAGCAGGCGCGCCACCACGTTGGTCTTCGCGGTTGATTCGAACTCCCCCAGCAGGGAGGGAAACCGGAATCCCTTGATGCGATCTTCGCCGACGGGGTTGTAGACATAGCTGCCGGCCATTCCCGCGTCAGGGTGGCCGTCCATGAACGCCACCAGCCGCTTCACGGAGCCGGCGTCAGGGATCGCGTCGGGGTTGATCACGTGCACGTAACGCGGCGGGTTCGGCCAGGCGAGCAGCCGCCGCACCCCGACGTTGATGCCAAAGCCGTAGCCGCCGTTGTGTCCCGAGCCGATCACGGTGACCCGGTTGGGCCAGGCCGGTCCCGCGAAGGCCTGTTCCAGCTTCTGCAACGATCCATCGCCCGAGTCGTTGTCCACCACGATCACGTGCGGGTCTTGCAGTCCCTCCATCTCTCGCAACAGGACGGCGACGGCTTCCACCGTGGCTTCGGCCGTTCGATAGTTCACCACTATTGCCGCAACATCCATCGGGCACCCACCTCACCCGCGATTGTAACATCCGTATGGTTGTTGATTTTCGCCAGTCAAGCGCGTGGCGCCTCCGCGCGCCGGAACACCTCCAGCAAGCGCGCCGCCTCGCGATCGACGTTGTGATACTGGGCCACGGCGTCCGCTCCCGCGCGTCCCATGCGCGACAGCTCGGCCACCGGAGTCTGCAGGGCCTGCTCGATGGCGGCGGCCAGGCGCGTGACCGAGCCCGCGGGGATCAGCCAGCCATTGACGCCGGGCTGCACCAGCTCGGGAATCCCCGCGATGTAGGTGGTGATGGCGGGCCGGCCGAGCGCCAGCGCTTCCATCAACGCCACCGGCAGCCCCTCGGCGAAGCTGGGAAGCAACAGCACGCGCGCCGCCAGCAGCTCGCGCCGGATGACGTCGTTGCTGACCCATCCCGTGATGCGGACGCTGGCGGAAAGCCCCAACTCCTGGATGCGCTGTTCGACCACGCCGCGCATGGCACCATCGCCAGCCAGCACCACCTCGAAGGCGACCCCGCGCGCGGCCAGCACCGCCAGGGCATCCAGGATCAGGAGCTGCCCCTTTTGCTCGGCGAGGCGTCCGATGCAAACCAGACGTCTGTTGTCGGCGATGGGCTGCGGTCCGGCCTTCAGGAACGCGGCGTCCACGCCGCAGCGGACCACCTGCACCTTTGGCCAGTCGGTGTGCGGAATCCAGCGATAGAGCTGACTCTTGCCAAAATCGCTGACCGCGATCACCGCGGAGGCGTGGGCGATTTTCTCGCCCAGCGACATCTGCACGGGATGGTCGAACTCGTCCGGGCCGTGGACCGTGAAGCTGTAGGGCGGGCCCCCCAGCAAGCGGGTCAACATGGCCACCGCGGCCGGGTTGGTGCCGAAGTGGGCGTGAAGGTGTCGCACAGGATGACCCGCCGGATGACCCGCCGGATTTGCGGCGCGTAACCAGCGCAGCAACAGGCAGGCCTCCGCCAGGTAGATGACGTGGCGCAGGCGGCCTCGATCGGAGCGGCCGCCGAGACGGAGCGCCGCGCGCAACGCCGTCCACCAAGCCCCGGGCGCCTTGACCGCGGTCGCCACCAGCGCCATCAGCAGGGCCGGCAGCCCGGCGCCCAAGATCACCCGGGTCTTGCCCTGTTCCGCGATATCGGCCGGATCGACCAGCGCCGCCGGCGGCGGCCGCACGGAGAAGCGCTCCACGATCACACCCATCGACTCCAGCGCCACGATCTCCCGGCGGATGAAGCTGTGACTGACGGCTGGATACTGGTTGACCAGGTAAGCGACCTTTAGCACCACGCTTTGGCCGCCGCCGCTCGACCGCGCCCGACGATCCTCTACCTCTGGCAAGGCATCCATGTCAGCCAGATTTACACGAGAACCGCCCCG
>JBDSME010000016.1:0-2671 GCA_039916065.1 Polyangia bacterium | reverse complement strand
TGCGCAAGCGCGGCTACAAGCACACCGCGGTCATCGATGAAGGAATCTTCGCCTGGCAGCAGAAGGGCTATCCCGTGGTCATGGCTCCGGGCTCCGCGGCGCCCCCGCCCGCACCGCCTCCGCTCCCCACCGGTCGCCCGGTCCGACCTTCCGCCCCACGGCACGTCCCCTGACCGGCGCGGACTCCGTCCTTGATCCCGCCGGCTTCGAGTCCAAGGGCATCAGGGTGCTGGACTGACGTTCTTCATGATAAAGATGAAATCCTGATAGTCGCCGTTGCTGGCTTCCTCCCAGCCGATGAGGTAGCTGTTGGGCACCAGCAGTCCCGCCCGATCCTTTAATGGATAGACGCGGACCCGGTGACTTTGGGCTGCAGAAATGTTCAGGGCGTTCTCCGTGTAACAGTAGTCGCCGTTGCCCACGTTGGTGCTCGGCACGCCAGCCGACGTGGGGTTGCCGGTGGTGCGCTGATTGGAGAAGACCCACAGACCGAATGGCGTGGCTCCCGGGTCGAACGTGGTGGCTTTGTGGTCGTCGCGCAACGGGGGAAGAACCTGAATGCTGTGATTTGAGGTGTTCCAGTCCACGCCCCGGGGACTGGACTGCATCGTGGCGACCACCCGCAACGGGGCCGGCTGTGTCGACGCCTGGGTGCTAGTGGTCGGTATCGCGGGTGGCTGCGCGTCGGTGATCCGGACGGGCGCACCCCCGGCGCCGGCCGTGCCAGGCATGCCGCCGGCACCAGCCGTTCCCGTGGTTCCGCCCGCGCCGGTGCCGCCCGCAGCGCCGCCCGCGCCGCCCGCGCCGGTGGTCCCCCCGGGCGCCCCGGTCAGACTGCCGATGGGATACCAGCCGAAAGGTGCGTCGAGCGGTGGCGCGAACCTGCCCACCGCCAGAAGTTGAACCGGCGCGGTGCTGTCCGCCTTCGTGAACTTGTGCACCTGAACCTCCTCCGTCGAGAACCCAACGCCCGGGATGCTCATGTCATTGGTGTTCAGCAACTGGATGAAGACCGCGCCCAGATTCACCCGATACCCCAGGGTGGCTACGATCTGGCCGAATGTGGGTTCGTAGCGCGCCCAGTTGTTCGAAGGCAACATGGTGGCCGGGTCGGAGGCGGTCTCGCTGTCGTTCCACAATCCAACTCCGTACAGGCCGGCCGGGACGCAACCCATTTCGGTCTGGGCGATCAGTACGGCGCTCACGGCGTGACCCCCGATGTTCAGCATTCGATCAGGCGGATGTGTCTTGGACGACAAGAATTGTACGGTGACGTCGAGATCGGCGCCGGCCGCCAGCTGCATCGGCAGCGACGCTGTGGTGCTCACCTTGAACGCGCTCGGCAGACTGGTTTGACCATAATTCAGAGGAAAAAGAGTGCCTCCGCGTGCACCAGGCGTCACCGGAGGATTCGTGGCCGTATTCACGTTGTCCACCAGGTGCAGGGCCGTGATGCGCACCGGTGCGGTGCCGCCATTGTGCAGCCGCATGATCTGGGTGTGGGGATCGTCGGAGCTGTTGATGTAACTGAAAATCGCTTCGCTTGGTGTGACTCGACTGTCGCCGAGATAGGCCTGATTCGTGAAGGTGAGAACGGGAACCGCCGCGGCGCCCGTCGCCCCCGCGGCGCCCGACGTCCCCGCCGCTCCGGCCGCCCCTGCCGTCGCAAGGCACAGCGATGCCAGGGTCGGCCCGCTTGATCCACCGGCCGTGCCTCCGGCACCGCCCGTCGGGCTGGTGGCCGAGCCGCCACTAGCGGCGCCGCCCAGCGGCCCATCCGATGTCGTCGCGGCAGAGTCCGCAACCCCGCCGTCGATCGTCCCACCTGTGCCCGCGGAACCCCCGGTCCCGGCGCCGCCGCTGCCCGGGCGGCCCCCCGTTCCCGATGTTCCTGGCGAACTGCTTCCGCAGCCTGCCATGGAGAAGCACCAAACAAGAACCAACAACCCAAACCCACGCGCTGACACCATCGTTCCACTCCTTCAACCTGCGGCGTCACCCGCCGCAATCATCGAACTGCGGGCGTCACACCACCGTGAGCCCTCTCGAGATACCCCGCGCAGCATTCCGACACAAGCAAGCTTCCACGTCAAGCGCTTCGCGGGAAAAGGCTGGCGCAGATCCCGGAAACAGCCATGGGACGACAACGGCCGACAGGGCAAGAGCCCTGGGACACCGGCTTTTGCCTTCCCCCGCCCCTCCTCGCGCTACTAGAACTGGGTCAAGAATTTCCAGGACTCGTTGGCTATCCAGTTGTTCCCGTTTTCGTCCACGACGTTCGTGTGTCCCCCGTCGAAGGTGCAGGCCTTGATGGGAAACTCCGTCTTGCACCCTTCGAAGTCGTAGCAAAAGTGGGAGCCCGACGTCCAGGTGGGAATGGGATCGGGTACGGTGCATCCATTGTCCGTGGCGTGTTCGATGGCGATGTACTTCGAGCCCTCGGTTGTACTGTCGCCATGTACCCAGGGGCAGTTTTGGTCAGACAGGCCTGTCGTCTGCATCCAGGGAATCGGTTGGTGGCTTCTGGGCGGAATGTAGATGTGGTAGTTGGCCGGCGCGATGCCGACGGCGGCCCGGATATCCTTCTGGTGATTCAGTGAAAGCGAGTAGGTGATCATCCCGCCGAAGCTGAACCCGGTGGCGAAGACCCGCGTGGTATCGATGCACAGGT
>JBDSME010000015.1:0-3298 GCA_039916065.1 Polyangia bacterium | reverse complement strand
TGATCGAGGTGCGCCACTTCTGCTGCAGCAGCAGCAAGATGGCCGAGATCAGCGTCCCGGCGTGGCCGATGCCGATCCACCAGACGAAGTTGATGATGTCGTAGGCCCACCCGACGGGGATATTGTTGCCCCAGGCGCCGATGCCCTTGTAAAGGGTGTACACCAGCCCGATCCCCAGCATGGACAAACCCATCAGGGCGATGCCGAACAGGCCCCACCACCCCTTGCCCGGACCACGCCAGACGTGTCCGAACAACGAATCGTTCAGCGATGCGTCGGTCTGCGCCCCTTCGATGAGGAGCGCCGGCTCGAGTGGATCGTTCGAGACGGGAGCGGCGGCTGTGGAAGTGCTGGCCATGTTCGTCTAGCCCTTGGCAAGCTCGGGGTTGGGGTTGCGGACGCGTGCGAGATAGGCGGTGCGCGGCCGCGTTCCCAGCTCGTGCAACAGGTCGTAGCGCCGGGCATCCTGATGAAGCTTGGTCACACGTGCCTGCGGATCGTTCAGGTTGCCGAAGACGATGGCATCCGAGGGGCAGCCCTGCTGGCAGGCGGTCTGCAGGTCATCCTTGATGACCGTCCCCTCGATGCGCGTGTCGATGCGCTTCTTCTCGATGCGCTGCACGCAATAGGTGCATTTCTCCATGATGCCGCGGCTTCGCACCGTCACCTCGGGATTCATCCCCAGGCGACGCACCGCCGGCGTCTCACTGGTGTAGTCGAGGAAATTGAAGCGCCGCACCTTGTAGGGGCAGTTGTTGCTGCAATACCGGGTGCCGATGCAGCGGTTGTAGACCATCTCGTTCAGCCCCTCGTCGCTGTGGACGGTGGCGTTCACGGGGCAGACGTACTCGCAGGGGGCGGTTTCGCAGTGCACGCAGGCCAGCGGCTGGACCACCACCTCGGGATCCTCCAGCTCGCCCGAGTAGTAACGATCGATGCGCAGCCACTGCATCTCGCGGCCCACCACCACGTTGGCCTTGCCGACCACCGGGATGTTGTTCTCGGCCTGGCAGGCCACCACGCAAGCGCTACAGCCGGTGCACTTGCTGAGATCGATGGCCATGCCCCATTTGTAGAGCACCTTGCTGTAATCCACCGGCTTGTGGATGGTGATGGGGATGCCGCGTCGTTCTTCAACGTGCTCGTGGAATGCAGAGTGCTCGTTCTGAAGGTCGGCGATGGCGACCTCCATGGCGGGCTCGCGCCCTTCGTCCGACCAGTGGTTCTGGGTGATGCCGAACAGGTGCATGCCGGTGGCCAGACTGACCTGGGCGCCGCGGTCGAACCAGGGAGCCTCGCTGGTCCGCAGCGCGCCGGCATTGAAGCCGATGCCCCGCGCCACCCGCTCGGCGCCGTCGCGACCATACCCGAGCGTCAGGGTGATACAGTCGTCGGCGTGCCCGGGCACGATGATGGCCGGCGCGTGGATGTGCCGGTCGCGGTACTCGATGTTCAGGATCGACAGCTTGTCGCCGTCGCGCTCGACCTTCACCCCCAGCGCCTTGGCTGTGGCGGGCGACATCTGGGCGGCGTTGTCCCAGGTGACCTTGGTGATGGGGTCCGGTAGCTCCTGCAACCAGGAAGCATTCGCGAACCGGCCGTCGAATACCTTGTAGTCGGGCGCAAAGACCAGCTCGATACCGGCGCCCTTGGGCGCGGCGGTGTTGGCGGTCTGGAGCTGCTGCCCCACCGCTCCCAGGTCCAGCGTCAGGTCGGACAGCGGCGAGGTCTCCGTTCCCACCAGAACGCCATCAGCCAGCCATTTTTCCCAGAGCTGATCGGGATCGCCTACCGCGCCGGGCACCGTGTCCAGCTTGGCCAGCCAGGACTGGCGCAACAGCTTGTAAGCGGCCTGGTCGCCCTGGCCCACGAACGCCGCCAGCAGTTCAATTTCGCTGATGCCGCCCCACAAGGGGGCGATCAGCGGCTGGATGATGCTGACCGTGCCATCGGTGGCCCGGCCATCTCCCCACGACTCGAGCGGATGGGCAGCCGGGACGAAGAACGTGCAGGCCTGGGCGGTCTCATCCTCGTAAAGCGAGTGGTAGATGGAGGTGGGCACCCGCGCAATCAGCTTGTCGAACTTCAGGTCCACCGGGGCGCCGTAGGCGGGGTTGCGCGCGGTGATCACCAGGGTTTCCACCTGGCCGGCCGCGATCTCCTGCGCCAGGGTGGTGATGGGCGCGAAGCCGGCGCGCGCGTCCGTCAAGACCGGCGCGGCGTAGCTGACGGTGACACCGACGTTGTCGAGAGCGGCGTTGAGCGCCGCGGCCAAGGCGTGGACGGCGGCAGGCTGTCGGCGACCGGCGACCACCAGCGAGCGGCCGCGGTTGGCTGCCAGATCGGCCGCGACGGCGCGCACCCACTTGGCCTGCGCCGCATCCGTGGGACGCCCTGCCCCAGCGAGGCTGGCCAGCTGGGAGAAACCACCGCGTCCGCCCAGCTCGGCGGCGAGAGCCTGCGCAAAGGCCGCCACGTCGCCGGCGCGCAAGCGCAGCCGGTGATCCGCAGACATGCCGGTGACGGAGATGGTCGGTTCGGCCACGTACAGGCGGTTCATCCCGGCCGCGGGCACGCGGTGGGCGGCGAACTGGCGGCTGAGGCGCAACTGCTCGGGGCCGTCGCCGAGGAAGTCGGAATCGAGGGAAACAATCACCGCCGCGCCAGACAGATCGTGACGCGCTTCCACGGGACGCCCGTAGGCGGCACGCAGCCCGTCCGCGGCGCCATCACTGGCCACCGGGCTGAAGCTGGTGAACTTGGCGTTGGGGAACTTCGCCAGTATCCGCTGCCGTAGCTCCGACAACATCGGCGACGCGGTGGGCTCGGTCAGGAAGCGCAGGGCCGCTCCGCCATCGCCGGCGTGACGGTTCGACAGCGCCGCCACCTGAGCCAGGACCTGACGCCAGGCCACCGGCTCACCCTTGTGCCGTATTTGTTTGGCGCGATCGTCATCGTACAAGCCCAGCAACAAGGCCTGCTCAAAGGAGCTGGTCCCGCCCAGGCTGTCGCGGTGGTCCGGATTGCCTTCAATCTTGGTGGGACGTCCCTCGTAGCTGCGCACCACCAGACCGCGGCTGAAACCTTCCAGGCTGTACGCGGTGGCGAAATGGAGCGGCATCCCCGGAGTGACCTCCTCGGGGCGGCGCACGAACGGGACGGTTTGCTCCTGGGGCTGGTGGCAGGCGGCCACGCCAGCCAGCGCCGCGCTGGAGCCCAGCAGCTGCATGAACGACCGCCGGTTGGGCTCGGACAATTCTCCTGCGCCCGGGGGAAACTCACGCGAAGCGGCCGCCGC
>JBDSME010000014.1:0-3307 GCA_039916065.1 Polyangia bacterium | reverse complement strand
GCCTGGGCTTCAGGCATGTCGTCGGTCTCGTCGTCCGGATGCTCCTCCGGCGGGGCCACTTTTTCGGCCGAATCGGCCAGGGCCTTCAGATGCTTCTCGTAATCCTTGCGGGTAACCAGGCCTTTTTTGATGTTCCGCTCGATGGTGCGGACGTCAAACAGGCGTTGGGCTTTGGCGTCGGCGTCTCGGGTGCTGCTCATGGCCGCCAAGAGCTAACACACTTCCGCCCGCCCTCAAAAGGGGGGGCCACGACGGGGTACGGATTCCCAGCCCGACCAGCGATAGAAGCTCCGTCCCGGGCCTCCAGTAGGGGGTTTCCGCGGGATGTCGCGTCGAGCGGAGGCTGGCTTTGCCAGCCGGAGCTCATCGCGCGGAGGGTATGGGAACCCTTTCAGGGTTCCCATGTTCATAGTTTCCCATGGAAATACCCCGGCTGCGTCCGTGGTTGTAAGCTGCGCCGCGTTTCAAAGGAGATCGCCCCATGGATGTTCGAGTTATCAACGAAATGGTCCAAAAACAGTCGGCTTTCGTCGACAAGCTGACGGCCGAGGTCGGCAAGGTGATCGTCGGCCAGAAGACCATGATCGAGCGCATCTTGATTGGCCTGCTGACAGGCGGCCACGTCTTGCTGGAGGGGGTGCCCGGCCTGGCCAAGACCCTCACGGTGAAGACGTTGGCCGACGCCCTGCAGATGAAGTTCCAGCGCGTCCAGTTCACCCCCGATCTGCTGCCCGCCGACATCGTGGGCACGGTCATCTACAACCAGGCCCGCAGCGAATTCATCGCCAAGAAGGGGCCGATCTTCGCGAATCTTGTCCTGGCCGACGAGATCAACCGGGCCCCCGCCAAGGTTCAGTCCGCGCTGCTGGAGGCGATGCAGGAGCGGCAGGTGACCATCGGCGATACCACCTATCCGTTGCCGCAGCCGTTTCTGGTCATGGCCACCCAGAACCCCATCGAGCAAGAAGGGACGTACGCGCTGCCCGAGGCGCAGCTCGACCGGTTCATGCTGATGATCAAGGTGGGGTATCCCACGCGCGAAGAAGAGCGCGCCATCATGGATCGTATGACCTCGGGGATCTCGGTGCGGGCCGAAGCGGTGGCCACGCCCGAGGAGATCGCGGAGGCGCGGTCGGTGGTGGGTCAGGTGTACATCGACGAGAAGATCCGCGACTACATCGTCAACCTGGTGCACGCCACCCGCGAACCGAAAGCCCACGGGCTGGGCGACCTTGCCGACTTCATCTCCTACGGCGCCAGCCCCCGCGCGTCCATCTACCTGAACATGGCGGCCCGCGCCCACGCCTTCCTCCGGCATCGCGGCTACGTCACCCCCGAGGACATCAAGGCGGTCGGCGTGGACGTGCTGCGCCACCGGGTGATCCTGACTTATGAGGCCGAGGCGGAAGAGGTCACCTCGGAGACCGTGGTGCGGAAGCTGTTCGAGCACGTTGAAGTTCCGTAGTTCCGGTCTGGCATGTTGACGCGCGAGCTGCTGCGGAAGATCCGCACCATCGAGATCGTGACCGAGCGATTGGTGCGCGATCGCATGGCTGGCCAGTACCATTCGGTGTTCAAGGGCAGCGGCATATCCTTCTCGGAGGTCCGCCAGTACATGCCCGGTGACGACATCCGGATGATCGACTGGAACGTATCGGCGCGCATGAACGACGCCTACGTGAAGCTGTTCACCGAGGAACGGGAGATGACCGTTCTGCTGCTGGTGGACATGTCGGCGTCCGGGCGATTCGGCTCGCACCTGCAGGAGAAGCGCGAGCTCTCGGCTGAGCTGTCGGCGGTGGTGGCGTTCTCGGCCATCCGCAACAACGATCGCGTGGGCTTGATCATCTTCACCGATCAGGTGGAGAAGTTCGTCCCTCCCAAGAAGGGGAAGAAGCACGTGCTGCGGGTGATCAGCGAGATCTTGTCGTTCCAGCCGCGGCACCGCGGAACCAAGCTGGCCTCCGGCCTGGAGTTCCTGGGGCGCATCGCGCGCCGGCGCGCGGTGGCCTTCATGGTGTCGGACTTTCTGGCGCCACAGGACAGCTATGAAAAGGTCCTGCGCATCACTGCCCGACGCCACGACATCATCCCGGTGTCGGTCACCGATCCCCTGGAGGAGCTGCTGCCGCCGGTGGGGATGGTGGAGCTGGAAGATCCCGAGACCGGCGAACTGGTGGTGTTCGACACCACGGGCCGGGAGGCGCGGCAGTGGGAAAAGGACGCGCGCCGCGCCTTGGTGGAGCGGGACGCTCTGTTCCGCCGGTTGAAGATGGATCCCATTCGTGTCCGCACCGATCGCCCCTACCTGCCGGCGCTCACCACCTTCTTCGAGGCGCGCGCCCGGAGGCTGCGACATTGACCGCGGCGCGAATGCTCAGACTCTCCATCGCGACGCTGGGCCTGGCGGTGCTGGTGGGCGCGCCCGCGGCAGTGTGGGGGGGGGCAGGGGGAGGGGGCGCGCCGGGTGAACTTTCCGGCAGCCCCGCGCCCGCGGCGGATGCTGACGCGCCGACGGTGGCCGCCCGCATCGATCGCGCCACCGCGCACGTGGGTGACGCACTGACCTTGACCGTCACGGCGGTATCACGCCGTGGGGTGCCGGTGAACCTGCCCAATGTGGTCGACCTGAGTCCTTTCTCGCAGCTCGCGCGCTCGGAAGCGGAGAAGGACCTGGGCGATGGTCATATCCGGCGCGAGTTCACCCTGAAGATCGCGGCCTATGAACCGGGGGAGCTGTCCGTGCCGCCGGTGGAGGTGACCTACCTGGGGCCGGGCGGCGCCGTCCGCCAGACCCGCACCCAGCCGGTGCCGGTGAAGATCGCCAGCCTGATCGCCAACGAACCCGAACCGGCCCTGAAGGAGAACGCCGCCCCCGTGCAGGTCTGGAAACGCGATCTGACGCTGGTGTACATCGCGGGCGGCTTCCTGGCCGCGGCGCTGGGGGCGCTGGTAACCTGGATGATCGTCCGCAAGCTGCGCCAGAAGGTGATGGTGCGTCCGGGACCCCCGCCGCGTCCCGCGCACGAGGTGGCGCTGGAACGCCTGGATCGGCTCGGCGCTTACGGCTTCCTGGAGAACGCCGACAACCGGCCCTTCTACTTCGCCGTCTCGGAGATCATTCGCGACTATCTGGGCGGCCGGTACGGGTTCGATTCGCTTGAGCTCACCACGGGCGAGTTGATGGCCGAACTGCGCCGGCGCGCGGGCCGCACCATCGTTCTCGACGAGATCGAGCGCTGGTTGTCGGCCTGTGACCTGGTGAAGTTCGCGAAGATCTCGCCCACCGCCACGGAGTCCCGCGGCA
>JBDSME010000013.1:0-3662 GCA_039916065.1 Polyangia bacterium | reverse complement strand
CTCTCCGACGAGGATATCGAACGTGAGCGCCGGGTGCTGCTGGACGCTGTCCGCGCGCGCAACGATGACCCCACCGAGATCGCGCTCCGCCTTTTTCGGGGCGCTTTGTTCGGGCGCCACCCCTACAGCCAGGATCTGCTGGGGACCTCGGACTCCGTGGCGGGCTTGAACCGCCGGCGACTGCTCGGTCACTTTCGCGAGCACTACGGCCCGCGGGGCCTCACCGTGGCGGTGCTGGGGCCCGTGGAACCGGAACGCATCTCTGCCAAGCTGCAGTCGCTGTTCGCGGACGTGCGGCCTACGGCCGGCGACCGCAGCCGAGACCAGGAGCTTCCCGCGGTGATCGCCCAGCCGCCGCACACCGAACCGACGGAGGTTTTTCAGTTCATCACCAAGGATCAGGGGCGGCTGGTGCTGGGCTTTCCCGGCGTGTCCCTGCGCGATCCCGATCGCTACCCGCTGGAGGTCCTGGCTGAGCTGCTCGGAGGCACCGGTGGACGAATGGGCGCGGCCCGCTTGCGCAGCCTTGGCCTGCTCCCCGACCAGGCGGGCGCGGTGTCTGGCGCCGTGTCTTATGAGGGGGTCGATCCCGGGTACTTCGCTCTTTATGTCACGGCACGACCCGACACGCTGGATGCCATCGTCCCAGCGTTGCGCGCCGAACTGCGGCTGCTGGTTGAAGGCGGCGCCAGCGAGGAGGAGGTGGCGCGTGCCCGCCGGATTCTCATGGGCAACCGCGCCTTGTCCCTCGAACGACGCGGGGCCGTTGCCATGGCCGTGGCGCTGAACGCCGTCTTCGGGGGGGCGGGGCGAGCCTACCGCCACGACGTGGACGAGCTGGCCAGGGTGACGCCCGCTGACGTGGCGCGCGCCGCCCGTCGCATACTTGACCCGCGTCGTGAAGTGCTTGCCGTGGTTCGCCCGCGCGATGCCACCGCACTCGGCCAGCGCAACACCACCAGCACCAGCACCGTGCTCAAGGTTCAGCCGCCGCCGCCGCGATACACTTCGCGCTGAGCCGACATGCCAACTTGCCTCTCCTGCGGGCTCGACCCGCCCTCCGCCGACCTGGGCTTCTGCCCCCGTTGCGGCGGTGCGCTCCGCGATCCCCTGGTGGGCGCTCTGCTCGGAGAGCGTTATCGAATCATCGAGCGCATCGGCGTGGGGGGTATGGGGGCGGTCTATCGCGCGGTGCACACCGCGCTGAAACGGGATGTGGCCATAAAGGTGCTGTTGCCCGACCTGGGCGGCCGCGACGAGTTCGCGCGCCGCTTTGAACGCGAGGCGGAGTCGGCCAGCCGGTTGGCCCACCCCAACATCATCGCCATCACGGATTTCGGGCGGACCCCGGAAGGTCTGCTGTTCCTGGTTATGGAATTTCTCGACGGGAAGTCATTGACCTCGATCATAAAAGCGGGTCCGCTGGAGCGACCCCGCGCGCTCAACTTGATGCAGCAGATCCTGGGCGCGCTCGGCCACGCCCACGCCGCCGGGGTGGTGCACCGCGATCTCAAGCCCGACAACATCATGCTGGTCACCCGCCATGGCCGGACGGACGTGGTGAAGATCCTCGATTTCGGGATCGCCAAGGTGACCGACGGCGCCACCGCCAGTCACGAGGCCCTGACCCAGGCCGGGATGATCTTCGGCACGCCGGAGTACCTGTCGCCCGAGCAGGCACTGGGCGACACCGTCGATGCCCGCGCCGACCTGTACGCCGCTGGCGTCATCCTGTTCGAGATGCTGACCGGCCGGCGTCCCTTCGAATCACCGGACAAGGTCCGCATCATCTCCATGCACCTGTCCCATCCCCCCCCGCGCATGGCGCAGGTGAACGCGGTCGTTCACATCCCCGCTCCCCTCGAGGACGTGGTGCGGCAATCCCTGGAGAAGGAGCGGGAGCACCGGTTCGCCTCCGCGACAGCGTTCCTGGCCGCGCTCGCCGACGCCGAAGCAGAGATCCCCTTGCCGGGGACAACCTCGGGGCTGGGTCCGCTCACGCCGGTTGCCACACTCACGCCGGTGGGCACCCTGGAGCAGGCCAGATCGGGCGTCCCCCCGGCGCTGTCTCCCCGGATCCGGTGGACGCGGTGGGGGGGGGCTGGCGTGGCGTTGTTGGGCGTCGTTCTCACTGCCTTGTTCCTGCTCGGTCGGCGCTCATCCTCGCGTCCGGGCGCGGTGGCTACTGGCCGCGTCACTCAACCCGCGCCGCCGCCACCGTCGCTGGCGGCGCACATTCGATTGATCGAAGGCCTGCTGGGCAGCGGCGAGATCATCAAGGCGCGGGTGGCGGTCGAACAGGTGCTCGCCGAAAATCCCGGCAACGCGCGGGTGCACTATCTGCGCGGGCGCCTGGCGTTCGCCGACGACCATCATGCCGAGGCCCTTGACGACTATCGCGAGGCCATCACCCTCGACGGTGGCTTCCGTGGCGATCCCATTCTCATTGACCACCTGGGCACCGCGCTCGGCGAATCGAAGGTGGCGGATAATGCGCTCGACCTGGCCATCGAGAAGGTGGGCCGCCCGGCGGCCGATCTCCTGGAACGTGTCGCCAACGGTGGAGGCGAGCTGCGGCGCCGCCAGCGCGCCGCCCTGGCACTGGCCGAGCTGGGAGAGGAGCGACGGGTGGACCAGGTCGCCCTGCGCAGCGCCGCCCTCAAGAGAGCCGCCACCTGCGAGGAGAAGAAACCGCTGGTGGTCGCCCTTGGCAACGCCGAGGACCCCCGTGCTCTTCCCGCCCTGCGGTCCCAGCGCTCTCGGGGGGGCCTGGAAGGCTTGTTCCGAGGCAACCCCGACAACAATTGCATGAAATCTGAACTGGCGGACGCCATCGCCAAGCTTGAGGCCAAGCTGCCCCCCGAAATGCGGCCCACCGAGCGGGCGCCCGGCCGCAAGCCCTCACGAACATCAATCTTCCGCGGACGCTGACCGCGACAACAGGAAAGTTCCCGCTTGAAAACGACATCCAAGCTCCAGCTCAAGCTCAAGACCCGCGGCAACTCGCGGAATCTGGTCACCAGCCTGATCCTCGTCTTTCCGTTGTTTCTGATCTACCAGCTCGGGGTGGTGCTCATCTATCCGATGATCAATGGAGCCGATTTTCTGACCCGCTTCCTGTTTCAGAACGTCGGCCTCTCTCGCACCGCCTACCTCGGTTACACCGCCGCCGTCGCTGCTCTGTTCGTCATCTCGGTGGGCATCCTGCGCCGGCGCCAGCAGATCAACCTCGGGGTATTCGTGCCCATTCTCATGGAGAGCGCCATCTACGCGCTCACCATGGGATCGGTCATCGTCCTGGTGATGACCCGCGTCTTCGGCATCAGCCCGCGCCTGGCGGCGGGCTTGGGCCTGGCCTCGGGCCTGGGCAACGAGGGCTTCGTGACCCGCATCGTGATGTCCATCGGTGCGGGTTTCTGGGAAGAAATCACCTTCCGTCTGGGCATTCTCAACGGCCTCAGGGCGCTCTGCGAACGGGTCATCGGCATGCGGCGCGCCATCGCCGTCACCCTCGCGTTCGTGGTGTCGTCCTTCCTGTTCTCCGCCGTCCACCACATCCCCCCTTACGGAGACCCCCTGCACCTGGGCGTCTTCACCTTCCGGTTCATGGCCGGGATCTGCTTCGGACTGCTCTTCTACTTTCGCGGCTTCGCCGTGGCCGC
>JBDSME010000012.1:0-3702 GCA_039916065.1 Polyangia bacterium | reverse complement strand
GCGACCGCGGGCGAAGCGCCCCCGCCCCATGCCGGATCAGCGCCACGGGACCAGGATGCAGCCGAAGCACCGCACCCATGACGGCGGCATACAGCTCATCGGCGCAGTCGCTCAGTCGCTGGTGCAGTTCACCCATGCGGTCACGAAATATCCGGCCCAGCGGCGTCTCGGGCACCAGCCCCAGGCCCACCTCGTTTGACACCAGTATCAGGGGAGCGCGCCGCCGCCGCACAGCGGCCTCCAGCGCATCGAACGCGGCGGTCACCTGCTGGGGAGTGGCACCTTTCACCAGCAGGTTGGACACCCAGAGGGTGAGGCAGTCGACCAGCACCACATCGGCCCTGCCAACCCCGCCGTCGAGGGCCCGGGGCAGCGCCAGCGGTTCCTCGATGGTCTCGAACATATCGCGGCGTTCTTCCCGGTGCCGGGCGATGCGCTCGCTCATCTCCAGGTCCAGCGCCTCGGCGGTGGCGACGAACACCCGCCGCGGACCAAAATCGAGGGCCCGGGCCAGGGCGAAACGGCTCTTTCCCGACCGCGCCCCGCCGCCCACCAGAATCACCGGGCGCGAAGCGTCGTTCCCCGTCACCGCGGCACGTTACCGCGGGGCGCGCGCCCGTACCAGGGCAAGCCTGGCATCTCACGGGGGCGTGGTTCGCTGCCGCTCACACGCCCCCGGTCCCCCCTCGCTGCACCCGGCAAAGCCGGGTTACGCTCGCCAGCAGTACTCCCGCGTCAGCCCAGGCGGGCCACGTTGGGCACCACCACCAACACAGGGACGCGGGTGGCGCGAATCAGCCGCTCGTTGTCATAGCCGAAGAACAGACGGTGCTGGATGGCGCGATTTTCCGCGCCCAGGATCACCAGATCATACTTGCCCGTCCGGGCCTCGCTGGTCACGGCGCTGGAGAAGGGATCGTACGCCAGGGGCAGGATGTTTGGACGAATGTTCGAAGAGCGAAAGACCACGGAGATCCGCTCCAGCTCCTCGTCGGTGGTGGGGCGGAGTTCCATGGCGGCGTGAAGGCCACTGGTGTCCGCATAAGCGGCGGCCTGGGGACGCCGCTCCGTCAGCACCGCCAGGGTCAGCTCGGCCCCGGCATGTTCGGCGTACCGGTGGGCGAACTCGACCGCCAGCCGCGACGCCACGCTGCCATCCACCGGCACGAAGATGCGCTGGTAGGACGCCGCCGCCTCGCGCGCCCGCATGATGGCCACGTGACAGGGAGCGCGCCCCACCACCTCTTCGATCAAGGCGCCACCGATGGTGGCTTCATGGGTGGCGCGGAGCAAGATGATGTCCACGGCGCGGGTGGCTGCCTCGTCACAGATGGCGCGGGCGATGTCGGCCGCCACCACCTTGCGCAATTCGGGTGGGCGCTGCGCGGGAGCCAGCGCGTTCAGCACGTCCATCTGCAGCCGTTCTTCGGGAACGGCCGCGCGGCGGAAGACCTGGTCGAGGCGGCTACGCCAGGTGGTCTTGGGCTCGACTGACAGAATGGTCACCGCCGTTGCGCTCTTGTAGGTGAGCCCAAACGCCACGGGTGCCAGCAGCAAGGCGCCGGTACCGCCGCCGGTGGGAATCATCACGTGCACATGATCGCGGTCTATGAGACCCATGGTCTGGGAGGCCGCCATCCGCTTCTGTTCGTCCTCCGTCATGCGCACCCGGGGCATGGTCAGGCGCAGCCCCAGGGGCGCCATGAAAGAGGTGACGATGGCCATCATCACGATGATGGAGAACATCTGCTGGTCCAGGATTCCCAGGCCGAGGCCAATGGTGGCCGCGACGATCCCCATGGCGCCGCGGGCGTTCATCGCCACCGCCAGCGAGGCCGCTTCCCAGAAGCGAAAGCCTCCCCACAGCGCGCCCAGACCGCATCCGGCCAGCTTGCCCAGACAGGCCACCGCCAGGACCACGGCGAACATGCGTCCACCGCCCAGCGCCCCCAGATCCACCCGCAGACCCACGATGCCGAAGAAGACCGGAGACAGCACGCCGAGCACGAACGATTCAAGGCGGGCGACTGTTTCCTTGCGCACGCGGGGCACCTGATGCAGCACCAGCCCCGCCACGAAGGCGCCGAAAACCGCGTGCACGCCAATACGCTCGGTGAGCGCCGCGCACAGGAAGGTGGTGACCACGATCAGCACCAGGTCCGAATCGTGGACGCGGAATCGCTCCACGGCGATGCGCACCAGGAAGCGCAGCGCTGGATAGATGACGAACACCGCCGCCACCAGGAAACCGCCCAGGTAGACCAAGGTGAGGCCCAGGTCGCCCACCCTGACGGAACCATGGGTGGCCGCGCCGGCGATCAAGGACAGCACGATCCATCCCACGGTGTCGTCGACCACGCCGGCGGACAGGATGACCAGACCAATGTTGCGCTTGGTGAGATCCAGGTCCACCAGGATCTTGGCGATCACCGGCATCGCCGAGATGGACATGGTGGTGGCCAGGAACAGGCTGAACAGCACGCGGTGGCTGGGGTCCGCCAGGTAGGCATCGGGCATGAAGATCCCCAGCGCGAACCCCAGGCCGAACGGCAACAACATGCCGGTGGCGGAGGTGATGAGCGCCGCCCGCCCCAGCTTACGGACCAGCTTGACGTCGGTCTCCAGGCCCGTCATCAAGAGCAGGAAGACCATGCCCAGGGTGCCGACCACGTCCAGCAGATGAAACTGCTCGAGCTGTCGCGGAAAGATCGACGCGAAAGAAAACGGCGCCAGCCGCCCGAACACCGACGGTCCGAGCAGAATCCCCGCCCCCAGCTCCCCCACCACGGCAGGCAATCCCAGCCGCTTGAAGAGCTCTGCCCCCAACCGCGCCACCCCGATGAGCAGCGCCAGTTGCACAAGCAACAGGAACACGCCGTGACCGGCAATGGGATGAAGAGCCTGCATGAACGCGCGCAGGCTACCAGACGCCGGGAGCAGCAACGGGAGATGTTGCGCCCGAAGGGGAGCTCAAGGGAGAGGGGCCGCTATTCCCGCAGATTTGGGCCTTGCCTCTCGCAAGGCTTGCCCTCACCCAGCCCCTCTCCCGCAAGCGGGAGAGGGTTCATCGGAAGCAGATGTGACGGCCTCCGGGCTGCCGCTAAAGGCAGTCGGAGACGACCAGCTTACCCAGGATCGGGTGGGCGCCGGGGGCGACGGTGGAGGTGGTGGAGAGGCATTTCCCTGTCGGCACAGTTACTGTTTCGCGGGGTACGCTGGCGGCGCCGACCGTCAAGGAGCCCGCCACCATCCTCAGGCCACCGGTGAACCCTGCCGTGCTGGGGACCTCTTCGATCACCGCCGCCGCGCCGGGCTTCACCAGCGTCAGGGCGTACGTCTCGTGAGCGATGGTCGAGGGCGGTGGTGAGGCAAAATCGGCGGCGATGGCGTTGTAGTCGAACCCCAGGCGCAAGTCCACCAGCGGCGTGACCTCCAGGCGCGAGATTCCGTTGCTGCTGCTGAGCTTGCCCGAGAACCGTCGCATGGCATCGGGGTTCAGGTTCAGATCAATGATGCTGTTCCCGCGCACGGTCAGCTTCGAAGCTCCAAGCCCCAGGTCGGTGAGGACGATTTGCTGAGCGTCCTCTTGCAGGGACAGCCGCCCGTACAGCCCGCCGATGACCAGATGAAAATCGTTGTTGCTCGCGCCGGTGGACTGGGGATCCCAGGTGCCGCCGATGTTGGTGGCGCCCAGCCCCAGCT
>JBDSME010000011.1:0-7628 GCA_039916065.1 Polyangia bacterium | reverse complement strand
GATCGCCACAGCCGCGACCGCAGCAGCTCGCGTTCGAAAAGAAATTCCTTGGGAATTCGGTCCAGGAACAGATCGAACAGCTCCTCGTGCGACCGCACCTCAGCCACGGCGGCGTCTCGCCCCACCCCCATCAACTCCTGGAATCGTTCTCGCGAGAAGGTCAACCCGTCCCAGCGCAGGTCTTCGTAGCGGGGCATCCAGCCGAGCGGGCTTTCGACCGCGAACCCGCGACCGTGAATGCGATCGACAATCCAGGCCAGGATGCGGGTGTTCTCTCGAAATCCGGGCCACAGGAACTTTCCGTCGGCGCCGCGCCGAAACCAGTTCACGCGAAACACCCGCGGCGGGTTGGGCACCCGACGGCCCACGTTCAACCAGTGATTGAAATAGTCGGCCATGTTGTAGCCACAGAAGGGGAGCATGGCCATGGGATCGCGGCGCAAGGGCGGCAGCCCTTCGGCCGCCGCGGTGGCCTCGGAGGCCATGGTCGCCGCGCAGTACACGCCATGTGACCAGTTGAAACTTTGAAATACCAGGGGCATGTCCCGGCTCATCCGTCCGCCGAAGACGAAGCCACTGATGGGGATCCCGCCCGGGTCATTCCAGCGGGCATCAAGCGACGGACAGCGGGTGAGCGGCGTGGTGAACCGCGCGTTGGGATGGGCGGCCACCCGCCCGCAACCCGGCGTCCAGTCCTGACCCCGCCAATCGATCAGATGGGCCGGCGGCTCGGACGTCATCCCTTCCCACCAAACATCGCCGTCGTCGGTCAACGCCACGTTGGTGAAGATGGTGTCGGCCGCCACCGCCGCCATGGCGTGGGGGTTGCTCTCGACGCTGGTGCCGGGGGCGACGCCGAAAAATCCGGCTTCGGGGTTGATGGCCCTCAGCCGTCCATCTTTACCCGGCATGATCCAGGCGATGTCGTCCCCGACGGTCCAGACCTTCCAGCCGGCGAACCCGGCAGGCGGGATCATCATGGCGAAGTTGGTCTTGCCGCAGGCGCTGGGAAAGGCAGCGCCCACGTAGGTGCACTCACCGGCCGGCGATTCCAGGCCCACGATGGCCATGTGCTCCGCCAGCCAGCCCTGGTCGCGGCCCATCACCGAGGCGATGCGTAAGGCGAAACATTTCTTGCCCAGTAGGGCGTTCCCGCCGTAGCCGCTGCCGTAGGACCAGATGGAGCGGTCCTCGGGAAAATGCGCGATGGTGGTCTCGCCGGGATTGCAGGGCCAGGGAACATCCGCCTGTCCGGGAGCCAGGGGGGCACCCACGGAGTGCACACAGCGGACGAAGTCCCTGCTGCTTCCCAGCGCTTCGAGCACCGCCTGCCCCATCCGGGTCATGATGCGCATGTTCACCGCGACGTACGGCGAATCGCTGAGCTGCACTCCGATTTGCGCGATGGGTGAACCGATGGGCCCCATGCTGAACGGGATGACGTACAGGGTGCGCCCGGCCATGCAGCCGGCGTACAAGGCCTGGAGCTTCTCCTGCATCACCGCCGGCGCGACCCAGTTGTTGGTGGGACCGGCATCGCCTGGATTGCGCGCACAGATGAAGGTCCGCCCCTCCACCCGCGCCACGTCGCGCGGATCGGACCGGCACAGGAAGCTGCCAGGACGCTTGGCGGGGTTGAGGGGGATCATCATCCCCTTGTCGACCATCATGGTGGTCAACTGGGCGAATTCCTGGTCGCTGCCATCGCACCATTGCACCCGTGCCGGCTGGGCCAGGGCAGCAAAATTCGCGACCCAGGCCACCAACTGGCCATTCGAGGTGGGAATGCGAGCGCCGTCGACCATCGTGCGCCTGGACTGTACACCTCCGAGAGGAATCCGGCCTCTTGTCGATGGTGGAAAAGTCGATGGACGACAAACTCAACGAATGGACCTGACACGGTCTGTCGCAAATGCGCGCACAGAACTTCAGGATGTCCCTGGACACGGCTGGGGTACTATCGCCCCGTTTTGCTGAACAACGCCCTGTCCGACATTCACGGTCATCGGTTGCGACGTACCGGCCTCGGGACGATCGCATCTCTCGTGTTCGCGTTAACTATCGCCTGCGCGTTCACGTTAGCTCCCACGACAGCCTTCGCCGCCGCCCAGCGAATCGCCCTGCTCCCGCCGACGGAATCGGACCCGGCGGACACGCCCGTACGCGCGAAGATCACCAAGGCGCTCAAACAGCACAAGCTTCAGGTCGTCGCCGTCGCTCTCGTCAAGGATGCCGTCAGGAAGGGCCCGCCGTCGTCGGACGACGACTACGTGAACCTCGCCCGCACGCTAAACGTCGGGGGCCTGATCGAAGCGACGGTGTCCGCGACAGGGTCCACCCGCCGCGTCGAAATCGTCGTTCGCAATGGAGCCGACGGCAGCGTCGCGGGGCGGGAGACCTTCTCCGCCAAAGGCCCTCCCACACGCTTGGCGGCCGCGGTCGCGGGCTCGTTCTGGAAGAAGCTGGGCTCCACTTTCAAGAACACGTCGCCGCCGTCCAAGGGGGAGTCGGGTGGAGGGCTGGCCGCGCGCGATCTCTCTCCGACCGACGACCTCGGCGGCGCGGGGAGCACGACCGAACCTGCAGGCGAGCCCGCCAAATCGGCCGCGCCGAAAACCGAAGCGCCGGCCAGAGCCGCCGAGGAGGAAGAGTCCACCCCCCCCATAACCGGCGCGAAAGAGAGCGGGGACGGGGGCAACGCCCGAACTCTTCGCTCCCTCGAGGTCGAAGCGGACGTCCGCTTCCTCAGGCGCGTGTTTCAATATGTGCCGCCTTCAGCTGCGAGTCCCTACATCCTCCAGTTCGTGCCCGTCGCGGGCGGGCATGTCAGTTGGTTTCCCATCACCTATGCCGGTATTTTCGCGTCGGCCGAGTTCACGGCATCTCTCACCACCGGCGCCTATCGTACGGCGACGCGCGAGATAGTCGTCGGCGCGCAGGGCCGCATACCCTTCTCGGTCGGTCAGGTAGGCGCCAGCGTCTCTTATTTTGAACACGCGTTCATTATCCTGGACACACCCAGCACCACCGATGCGTTCCGTTCGACTCTGCCCACACCCGACACCGTCTATCAAGGCGCGCGCTTTGCCCTGAACGCGCGCTTGCGTCTCCTCGATCATCTCATCTTGGGAGTCGAAGGCGCCTATCGGCTAGTCACGAATCCCGGTCACGGCACCAATCGGGTGAGATCGCCCCAATACTTTCCAGACGGCGTCGTCACCGCCGGTATCGACGGCGCGGCGTTCGTCGGCGTGAACATCAAGCGGTATTTCGAGATCCGCGCGGGCGTTGACTTTCGCCGGTACGTGCTGGGCCGACTGCAAGGAGCCACGATCAACGCTTGGGACGGCGCGACAGACGACTACCTGGCGTTTTCCCTGGGTGTGCTCGGCGTTTTCGGCGGCAAATAGTCGCGCCCGAATGTGCTGGCCTGGGGCCGGAGGCGCGATCACGGGGCCGAGCGTGGAGGCGTGTCCATCATCAGGTGGCGGCGGCCCGCGAAAATGCGGCGGCTGGAACGTTTTCGCGGTAGGGAGGAACCTCACCATGTTGGCCAAACGGGTTATTCCTTGTCTGGATGTCGACGCGGGCCGGGTAAAGAAGGGTGTGCGCTTTCAGCAACTGAGGGATGCGGGCGACCCGGTGGCCGTGGCCGCCGCCTACGACGCGCAGGGCGCGGACGAGATCTGCTTCCTGGACATCTCCGCTTCATCCGACGGGCGTTCCACCACCCTGGACGTGGTGCGGGCCACGGCCGAGCGGGTGTTCCTGCCCCTGACCGTCGGTGGGGGGGTGCGCTCGGTCGACGATGTCCGGCAGCTCTTGCTGGCGGGCGCCGACAAGGCAGGGATCAACACCGCGGCGGTGGCGGACCCAGAGCTGGTGAGGCGTGCCGCCGACGCGTTCGGTAGCCAGGCCATCGTGGTGGCGGTGGACGCGCGCCGCGATCCGCAAGCACCCGCCGGATCGCCGCGCTGGGTGGTGTACACCCATGGCGGGCGCAAGCCGACGGACCTGGATGCCGTGGCCTGGTGCGTGCGCATGGCGGAGCTGGGCGCGGGCGAGCTGCTGTTGACCAGCATGGACCGCGACGGCACCCGCGACGGTTTCGATCTGGAGCTCACCCGCGCCGTGGCCGACCGCGTGCCCATTCCGGTGATTGCATCAGGTGGCGTGGGGACGCTGGCCCACCTGTACGAAGGGGTGGCGCTGGGGCACGCCGATGCCGTGCTGGCGGCGTCGATCTTCCACTTTGGAGATCACACCGTCGGAGAAGCTCACGAATACCTGCGCAGCAGAGGAATTCCCGTGCGAGACCCATACCAGGATCAGCCCCAGGACCAGCCCCAGGACGAGGATCTACGACGATGACCGCGACGGGATACCCTTCAACCAGGGCCGACGCCCTGCTTGCCGCGGTGGCATTCGATGACGGCGGGCTGGTCCCGGTCATCGCCCAGGACGTGACCTCCGGAGGGGTACGTATGTTCGCCTGGGCCAACCGCGAAGCCCTGCGCCTGACGGTCACCACCGGGTCAGCCCACTTCTGGAGTCGCTCGCGGCGGGCCCTGTGGCGCAAGGGCGAGAGCTCCGGCAACGTGTTGCATGTGCGGGACATCCGCATCGACTGCGACGGCGACGTGGTTCTTTACCTGGTCGACGCCGACGGACCGTCCTGCCACACGGGCCATACCTCCTGTTTTTACCGAAGCAGCCGTGGCGTCGACGCCCCCAGCGGTGAGGGTGCAAGTAGCGGGGGCGTGGTGACGGGACTGACTGAGGACGACGGCCCGGAGGAACCGGCGGCGCTGGTGGTGAAGCGCGTCGCGGAGATCATCGGCCGGCGCAAGCGCGACCGTCCGGAACGGTCGTACGTGGTATCGCTGCTGGACGCCGGATGGCCCAAGGTGCTGGGGAAGATCACAGAAGAATCCGGCGAGCTGGTGGAGGCGCTGCCCCAGGCAGAGCCGGCGCACACGGCTCACGAGGCGGCTGATCTGCTGTTCCACGTGTTGGTGGGGCTGGAAAAAGCCGGGGTACCCGTGGAGGAGGTCTTCAGCCAGCTCAGGCGGCGCTTTGGAACTTCGGGGCTCGATGAAAAGGCGAACCGTGCCAACGTGGGAGGGGGCACCGCCGCCGCCCCCGCCCCTTTCGCTTCGGCCGGCGGCGAGGTGGCGCCCACCACCGCTCGGCCCCTTGCCGCGCCGGGGGCAAAGACGAGCTCGAAGACTTGAATTCGGCGGACGTGCTCGGGCCGGGAGGACTGCTGGCGGCGGCGTTCCCGGGATACGAGCACCGCCCGGGTCAGCTGGAGATGGCCGCGCGCATCGGTCGCGCCCTGGAAGATGACGAGCGCCTGCTGGTGGAGGCCGGCACCGGCACCGGGAAGACGCTGGCCTATCTGGTCCCGGCGATTCTTTCGGGGCGCAAGGTGGTGATCAGCACCGCCACCAAGAATCTGCAGGATCAGATCGCGCGCGTCGATCTGCCGCGGCTGGCGGCGGTGATGCCGCGGCCATTCACCTGGGCGGTCATGAAGGGTCTTGGCAATTACGTCTGTCGGCGGCGACTGGCGGCATTCGAGAAACAGACCTCGCTGGTGGCGGATCCCGCCTTCGACCGCCTGCGCGCCTGGGTGGACACCACCAGCAGCGGCGAGCGGGCGGATGTCCCCGACCTGCCCGACGACAGCCCTTTGTGGCGCGAGATCGCCAGCTCGCCGGAGACGCGCATCGGCGGTCACTGCGAATACAACGATCGCTGTTTCGTCACGGCGATGCGGCGGGGCGCCGCCACCGCGGATATCGTCGTCGCGAATCATCACCTGTTCTTCGCCGATCTGGCCCTGCGGGGCAGCTGGCCCGAGGCGGCGGTGCTCCCCGCCTACGAGGCGGTGATCTTCGACGAGGCCCACCAGATCGAAGACATCGCCGGTGAGTTCTTCGGCGTGCACGTGTCGACCCAACGATTGGCGGCCATCGCGCGCGAGCTCGGTCGCGTGCAGAGCGGCCAAACCCTGCGCGCCGAATCCCTGGCCACCCGCCTGCTGGGAACGGCCGGCGCCTGGGCGGACGCCCTGCGGGCCCGCGTGCCGCGGATGCGGCCGCGGCATGATGAGGAGGTGCGGGTACCCCTGGACGAGGATATCTGGACCAGCGCGGTTCGGGTCCGTTACCACGAGCTGGACGCGGTGCTGGAGGAGGTGGCCACCTGGCTGGACGCGGACAGCGACACCGTGCGCGAGTCCACCCGGGCGGCGCCGGAGCTGGCGGCGCTCGGTCGCCGGGCTCAGGCGGCGCGCGATGATCTTTCGGTGCTGGCCAACATGAAGGGCAGCGGGACCGGCGGCACGTCGCTGTCACGTTCGCCGGCCACCGTCCGCTGGATCGTGGCGGGGGCGCGGGGGGTGGGAATCCACGCCGCCCCCGTCGACGTGGGCCCGCGGCTGGCGGCGGCCTTCGGCGCGCACCCCGGCGCGGCGGTTTTCACCTCGGCCACGCTGACCGTGACGGGGTCATTCAACTACGTGCGCCAGCGACTGGGACTGGGGGACACCGCGGCGGAGGCCATCTACCCCTCCCCCTTTCGCTATGACCGCCAGGCACTGCTGTACGTCGCCGTGGATTTGCCGGAACCGACGCACGATGGGTTCGCGGCGGCAGCCGCCGTGCGGGCGGCGGAGCTGTGCGCGATCACCGACGGCCGCGCCCTGCTGCTGTTCACCAGCTTCCGCAACCTGCGCCAGGTGGCCGCGCACCTGCGCCAGGTGTCGCCCCAGCCGGTGCTGGTGCAGGGCGAGCGTCCACGGCACGCCCTGCTGGCGGCGTTGCGCGATCAGGTCGGTTCGATCCTGCTCGCCACCCAGAGCTTTTGGGAAGGGGTGGATGTGCCGGGCGAAGCGTTGTCGCTGGTGGTGATCGACAGACTGCCCTTCGGCGTGCCCGATGACCCCCTGACCGCCGCCCGCATCCACCGCCTGCGTGAGGAGGGCGATGACCCGTTCGGCGCTTACCAGCTGCCGCGCGCCGCCCTCGCCCTCAAGCAGGGGTTCGGACGGCTCATCCGCACCCGCTCCGATGCCGGGATCGTGGCGTTGCTCGATGGGCGGATCGCGCGGCGCACTTACGGCAGCACCCTGCTGGGCAGCTTGCCCAGCGACTGTCCGCGCACTGAATCCCTGGCCGACGTGGCCGAGTTTTGGGCGCGGGTACGGCCCCGCCCCGCGGCGACAGCCCCGACAGTGCCCGCGGTGTCCGGGGGGCAGCCGTGACGGGCGCCGCCTGGTTGCTGTGCCTGGGGGCGTATCTTCTCGGGTCGGTCCCCACGGGTTTGCTGGTGGCGCGCGCGCGCGGCGTCGACATCCGCACCGTCGGCAGCGGCAACATCGGCGCGACGAACGTGGCCCGTGGGTTGGGCAAGGGGTGGGCGGTAGTGGTGTTGCTGTGCGATGCCCTGAAAGGCTTCCTGCCGGTGTTCCTGGCCAGGCAATGTCCGGAGTGCTTCTCCACCACGGCGGTGGCCCTGGCCGGCCTGGCCGCCATCGTCGGTCACATGTTCACCATCTTCCTGAAAGGACAGGGTGGAAAAGGGGTGGCCACCTCGCTGGGCGTGGCGCTGGGGCTGTCACC
>JBDSME010000010.1:0-20464 GCA_039916065.1 Polyangia bacterium | reverse complement strand
CGATACGGCATCTTCTCGCGCGGTTCGCAACCTGATGCGGGGTGGAGCAGCCTGGTAGCTCGTCGGGCTCATAACCCGAAGGTCGCGTGTTCAAATCACGCCCCCGCTACAAAGGAATCGCGGGGTTCGGCAAGAGGACTTGTCCGGACCCCGCGTTTTCGATCAGACGCGAATCTACTGACAGACAGAGCGAGGAGGCAGCGGGCACATGGCGAAGGCGAAGCGAGCAGTTCCGCAGGGGTACTACACCGTCACGCCATCGCTGGTCCTCGACGATACGACGGCGGCCATCGAGTGGTACAAGAAGACCTTTGGCGCCGACGAGTTGAGCCGTGCCGTCGGTCCAGATGGCAAGGTGATGCACGCCGAGATTCGGATCGGCAATTCCCGGGTCATGTTGAATGACGCGATGATGGGGTCCAAGAGTCCGAAGGCCTACGGCGGCTCTCCGGCCAGCTTGTGGCTCTATGTGGACGACTGCGACGTGTTGTTTAACCGCGCCGTCGCCGCCGGCGCCGAGGTATCCATGCCCGTGGCGGACATGTTCTGGGGTGACCGTTTTGGTGCCGTGGTCGATCCGTTCGGTCACCGCTGGTCACTGGCCACGCGCAAGGAAGACCTCACGCCGGACGAGCAGGACCAGCGCCAGCGCGAGTGGATGAAGAAGTTCGGCAAGCCCGACGCCCCCGCCGGCGGCTGATTACCAGCTCTCCTGATAGCGGGTGTGCTGACCACGCACATGCCCGCTGACATGTCAGGGCGCTGCGCCGCTGCTGGTTTGACCTTTGTCCGCGCTGGCGTTGGCGACGAACACCATGATCAAACTCCAGGCGCCGAGCGCCAGGATGAACAGCACGAACTGCAAGGGTACGGGCAGCGCGTAGATCACGCACACCATGGGGATCCAGAAGCACCAGGCGGATAGCAGCAGCGGCACCACCCGCACACTGTAGAAACCGGGTAGCCGCAGGGCGGTCAGGGTGGCCCGGAGTGAAAAGCGCTCATTTCGCCACATGAACAGGGCGATGATCAGCGCGAGCCACACGGGCGTGAAGACGAACTGATCGAAGGCCACCTTCTTGACGATGGTGCCGGCGGCGGCATCAACGCCGAAGAGGCGGGCCTCTCCCCGGTACAGGAGGTCGATCACCACGCCGTTGAAGGCGAAGAAGGCGAAGTTGAAGGCCAGCTCGCCCCGCCGGCCCGCCAGGGTGTAGCGCCTGCCATCGCCTAGCCACTTCGCGACCTCTGGCAACAGCGCGCCGGCCAGCGACGCGCTCAGGGCCGCGAAAGGGAGGCCGCCGCGGACCTTGATGGCGGCCAGCAGCGTGCAAAACTCTCGCAGCGAGGCGCTCCAGTGGTAGCTGAGAACAACCAGCAACGCGGCGGCCTGGATCAGCAGAAAAGGGCGATAGAATTGGCGCAGGGCCGCCATCCCGGCGGCAAGAGGTCTGCTCATGGGGCGCCGGCCCCGAGAAGCTGGGTGAGGGAGAGCATCAAGATGATAAGCCTGGCCGGCCTTACCGGGTCCGTTAGGGAAATGCAAGGCGGGCCTGGCCGCATCCTGAAACAGTTCGAAGCAAGACGATGATGACCAGTCCGCGCCCTGAGCGTTCCCCCGATTCCATGGCCAGCCTGCAGGGCGCCACCCCGCCGGCCTGGCTGGGGCGATCGCGCTGGTCGTTGCTGCGGGACGTGATCGGGGGCGCCCGACAGAGCTGGGACCGCGCCAAGCAGCTGCTTCAGTTGTTGGTGGCCTTCGTTCGTCCCGGGCTGGTGCGGGCGCGTCTGGAGCGGTTGCGCGCGCTGGGACACATCGAGGTGATTCCTTCCACGGCGCAGATCCTGGTGGCGGCCCGCGATCAGATGTTCCTGGGCGCCATCAAAGAAACCAAGATGTTCTATCGCAGCCAGGGCATCCCCTGGTTCTTCCACAATTTGCGCCGGTTCCTGTCCGGACCCGCCACGGTGCTGGATCCGGCGGGGCTGTTTTCTCCGCGCGACACCATCGTGCACCACGTCCTGCAAACCTTTCACCGTCACCCCGTGTACGACCTGGTGCTGTTACGGGGCTTTCCGGACGGGCTCGATGCCATGGAACGCCAGAGCGAAGAGATCCTGGCGGGAACCCACCGTCACCAGCGCGCCCTGGCGTCGCTGATCGAGGACGGCGGTTACCACGCCCGCCTGCGCAGGCAGATCCGCGAATTCCGCGAGAACCCCTTCTTGCCGCCCGAGCCGATCCCGGCAGGGTTGGTCGACGATCCCTTGTTGATGGTAGCCATGGATCAGTTCAAGGATCTACGCGGATTCACCGGCTACGCTTACCGCCTGCCGGTGGGCGGAGTGGCAGCGGCGGGGGCCTGGCTGGCCGCGATCGCCGGCTCGCTGCGCGGTGACAAGGGGCGGGCCGACGGGGACGCACGGCTGGTCGGAGTGCGAATCGACTGCTGCGATCCCCAAATTGTACAGAGGTGGATGGGAACGGACGGAAAGTAGCGGAGCGCCGGTCCCGAACGCGTGCGAGGGCGGGGATGGCGCCCAGGCTGGTGGCTGATTCACAGGACCACGCCGGCGCGGTATAGATTGGAAATCATGTCGGCTGGCGCATTTTTGAACCCGCAACAGTTGAAGTTTTCGGGGACGGCGTCCCACAAGGGTCGCCACATCTCCGTGACCCCGGCGAACAGCGCCCTTGACCACCTGCACTACGGCCGCATCCTGCTGGACGCGGAGGTGCCCCGGGCGGCGTTTGACACGGGCGGGCGGGAGACGGCGCTGATCTCGATGCGCGGCGCTTGCCGGGTATCCGTGAACGGCACCGTGTACGAGATCGGCCTGCACGACGCCATCTACATCCCGCGCGGCAGCAAGGTGGAGGTCGTCAGCACGACAGCTCAGGTCGACCTGGTCGAATGCGGCGCCGAAGTGACGGGCGACTACCCGTTGCAAGTGGTCCGCTACGACGACGTCAAGAAGGACAGCTCCCTGAAGTTCACGGCGGGGGGACCTTCGACGTCGCGCGACCTGAACATCATCATCGGCGCCAACGTACAGGCCGGCCGCATCGTGGCGGGATTCACCCGCTCGCAGCCTGGCAACTGGACCAGCTGGCCTCCCCACGAGCACACGGCATTGCTGGAAGAGCTGTACGTCTATTTCGACATGCCGCCTCCTGCGTTCGGCATCCAGATGGTTTACACGGCGCCAGACAAGCCGGAGTTCATCAACGTGGTTCGCGACGGCGACGCGGTGCTGATGCCGGCGGGGTTTCATCCCAACGTGGCGGCGCCGGGCCATTCCATCAACTTCATCTGGATGATGGCGGCGCGCCGCGAGGTAGAGGATCGCCTGTTCGGCGTGGTCAACGTGCAGCCCGGGTTCGACAAGGCCGGCACCGGTCTGGAAGCCAGTCAGAAGTAGACGGGCGTGAAGAACGTATCCGGGCTTGGGGCCGCGAAGGGGGCGCATCGATGACCGATCTCTTTCGCGTCGATGGCCTGGCGGCGCTGGTGACGGGGGCGTCGACGGGGATCGGCGCGGCCATCGCGGTGGCGCTGGCTGAGGCGGGGGCCGACGTGGCGTGTGCTGGCAATACCAAGGCGGCGGACGCCACCTGCGACCGGGTGCGGTCGCTGGGACGGCAGAGCGTGGCGCTGCGCGGAAATCTGGCGGAGCTCGAGACCCCGGCGAAGCTGGTGGACGCGACGGTGCAGGCGTTCGGGCGCATCGATCTGCTCATCAACAACGCCGGCCTGATTCGACGAGGGCCAGCGGTGGATACATCGGTCGAGGAATGGGACACTGTCATTGGCGTGAACCTGTCGTCGGTGTTCCGGCTGTGCCAGGCGGCGGGGCGGCACATGCTGGCAGCGGGGCGGGGGAAGATCGTCAACATCTCGTCGCTTCTGGCCTTCCAGGGCGGAATCACCGTCCCCGCCTATGCGGCGTCGAAGGGTGGGGTGGCCCAGCTCACCAAGGCGCTGGCCAACGAATGGGCGCCGCGCGGCGTGAACGTGAACGCCATCGCGCCAGGGTACATCCGCACCGACAACACAACGGCGCTGCAGGCTGATCCCAACCGCAGCCGCCAGATCGTGGAGCGTATCCCGGCGGGGCGGTGGGGCGAGCCCAGCGATCTCACGGGCGCGGCGCTGTTTCTCTGTTCGCGCGCCAGCGACTACGTGCAGGGGCACATCCTGGTGGTCGACGGGGGATGGATGGGTCGATGAGCGGGACGTCGGCGACGTCGACGGTGACGACGCCTGGCGCCGGCCTGACCTTGCGAGCAGCCGCCGACTGTCGGTTCGACGAGATCAGCCTGGGTGAGGTGATGTTGCGCCTGGATCCCGGCGAGGGGCGCATTCACACCACGCGCGGCTTTCAGGCCTGGGAGGGCGGTGGTGAATACAACGTGGCGCGCGGGTTGCGCCGTTGCTTCGGACTGCGCACCGCCATCGTCACGGCGCTGGCCGACAATCCCGTGGGGAGGTTGGTCGAGGACCTGATGCTCCAGGGGGGCGTGGACCTGTCCTACCTGCGCTGGTCGCGGTACGACGGGGTGGGGCGCGAGGCGCGCAACGGCCTGAACTTCACCGAGCGCGGCTTCGGTCCGCGCGGCGCCGTGGGATGCTCCGACCGCGGACACACCGCCATATCGCAGCTGCGCGCGGGCGACGTGGACTGGGGGCGCGTGTTCGGGGGTGGGGCAGGCGAGGGCGCACGCTGGTTCCACACCGGGGGCGTTTTCTGCGGCCTGTCCGACGGCACGCCGGAGGTGGCGCGGGTGGCCATGGAGCACGCGCGGCGCGCCGGGACGCGGATATCGTACGACCTGAACTATCGCGATTCGTTGTGGCGCGCCATCGGCGGCCAGGCGCGCGCGCGGGTCGTCAACCGGTCATTGATGCCGTTCGTGGATGTGCTGTTCGGCAACGAGGAAGATTTCTCGGCGGCGCTGGGCTTCGAACTGGAGGGCGTGGACGAGGCGTTCAACGATCTGCCCACCGCCGCCTTCCGGAAAATGATTCAAGCGGTGGTGGCCGCCTTCCCGAACATCCAGACCGTGGCCACCACCTTGCGCACCGCCCGTTCCGCCAGCGCCAACGGCTGGGGCGCCATCTGTTACCACCAGGGCACCTTCTACGAGGTGGCGCAGCGGGACGTGGAGATCCTGGACCGCGTGGGCGGCGGCGATTCCTTCGCCTCCGGCCTGATCTACGGGCTGTTGAGCGGCAAGGATCCCCAGTGGGCGCTGGAGTGCGGGGTCGCCCACGGCGCCCTGGCCATGACCACCCCCGGCGACACCACCATGGCCACCCTGCCTGAAGTGTTGAGCGCCATGAAGGGAGCAGGGGCGCGCATCGCCCGCTGACCCATGATGATCTGTTCGGAGGCTGGCCAATGACTCGCGCTGAAACCTGTGCCCGCATTGAAGAATGTCGCATCGTGCCCATCATCCGGGCACCATCGGCCGACCTCGCCATCCGCGCCGCCGCCGCCATCCTGGCCGGCGGGATCACCATTGTGGAGATCACCATGACCGTTCCGGATGCGCGCGCCGTGATCCGGTCGGTGCGAGAGAAGTTCGGCAGCCGCGTGGTGATCGGCGCCGGCACGGTCCTGGACGGCGAGACCGCCCGCGCCTGTGTGGACGCCGGCGCCGACTTCATCGTCGCCCCCGGCTTCGATCAGGGTACCGTGGACGCAGCGAGGGCCCGGGACGTCCCGATGATGCCCGGCGCCCTCACGCCCACCGAAGTGATCACCGCCTGGAAAGCCGGCGCCGACATGGTGAAGATCTTCCCCTGCTCGGCGTTGGGCGGCGCCAAGTACCTGCGCGCCCTGCGCGGCCCCTTGCCCCAGGTGAAGTTCATGGCCACCGGCGGCGTCAACGCCACCACCGCCGCCGACTACATCGCCGCCGGGGCGTCCGCCCTGGGCGTGGGCGCGGAACTGGTAGACACGGCATTGCTGACCAGCGGCCGCGACAGCGTGATCACAGAGCGCGCGCGCGAGCTGGTGGCGGCGGTCCGCTTGCAGGAAAGCTGACGACCGCAGTGCCGGTAAGCCACTGGCACCACGCCGCGGGACGAACGGGCTGATGACGTTGGTGCGATCGCGGTCACGACCGTCCGATTTTCGTTGATCGCAAATCGCAAAACGTAATATACAGACGCGCGAGGCACACGCTAAGGCTGGATTGGCCCTGTGCAACTGGACGTTATTGTCCAGGCGAACCATTTCAGCAGCGGGGGCTTCCATGGTCGGTCAGCGAGGTACGAGTGCGTCCGGGATCCGTCTGTCCAGCATCCTTTTTCTGGCTTTGGCAGGGTGTCATGACCGGGGTGGGCCTTCGGGTGCCGCCGAGCCAGCCGGGGTGACGACACCGCACCCGGTGACGTCCCAGACGCCTGCCGCACCGGACGTGGACACTAAGACGGCGGCGGTGCCGGCGGACGCGCAACCCGCGATGTTGGTGTCGGCGGGGGCAAGACAGAAGCTGTCCGCGCTGCGAGCCTGGCAGGAAGCTGCGGCACGCGCCGCGACCGATGCCGGGCAGGAAGCCATCCCCCTGCTGGGGCCAGGCCTCGCGGGAACCTTCCACCTTGCCACCGGGGGCGTAACCCCGCGCTTTGGCTCGACCGCGGGGCAGGTAACGGTGAAGGTACTGCTTCCCGAGCAGGCGGCGGCGCCGCTTCATGTCGAGGACGTGAACACGGGGATGGCGGTCGAGGTGTCGCTGAAGGGCACCCGGAAGAGCCCGGGCGAGGCCGCCGGGGACGGATACCTGGTCTACTCGCGCGCGCACGTTTCGGGGGCAACGCTGCTTCATCGTCCTTTGCCCAACGGCATCGAGGACTTCCTGACCTTCGAGGAGAAGCCAGCGGCATCGTCGATCGCTTACCAGGTCGAACTGAGGCACGGGGTAAGCGGGATGCGCCTTGTCGCCAACACCTTGGAATTCTTGGACAACGGAGGCGCGCCCCGGTTGAGGATCGAGCCACCGTACCTAGTGGGCAATGATGGGGCGCGTACCGCCGCCCGACTGGCCGTTGTTGGTTGCGCCGTCGACCAGAATCCGGCGGGTCCATGGGACCGGAAGGTCACGCCTCCCGGCGCGCAACGTTGCACCCTCCGGGTGGGCTGGCGGGCGGATGAGGTCGTGTACCCCGCCGTACTCGATCCCAAGTGGTCGACCACTGGAAACATGGTGAGCCTCCGGCAAGACCATACGGCGACCATCCTTTCCACGGGCAAGGTGCTGGTGGCGGGCGGTCGCAGCAGCAGCGCCACCACCACCGCGCTGGCGACCGCGGAGCTGTTCGACAGGACGACGAATACCTGGGGGACCACCGGTAGCCTGAGCGGGGCACGGTGGTCTCACACGGCTGTGCAACTCGGGACCACCGCCAGTAGCACCACCAGTGGAAAGGTCTTGGTCGCGGGCGGCGTCAGTGGCACGACCAGCCAGAATACGGCACAGCTCTATTCGGTTTCGGCAGGAACGTGGGTGGCCGCAGGCAATCTACTACTTGGCGGGCGGCATCTGCACACGGCAACGATGCTGCCCGATGGAAGGGTCCTGGCCGTGGGAGGTCTGACCGGCACATCCGTCCTGAACAGCGCCACAATCTACAACCCTGCATCGGGATCCGGGACCTGGAGTGCGGTAACGGCGACAATGTCAGCGGCGCGCCGCTCCCATACCGCCTCGCTGCTCACCAGCAGCAATACGTCGTTCAACAACAAGGTCCTGATCGTCGGTGGCAATTCGACAGCCACCGGCACCGCCACGCTGACCACGGCCCAGATGTTCGACATCGCCGCTTCCACCTGGTCGGCAAATATCACCATCTCGGCGCGTGAGGGTCATACGGCGACCACGCTGGCCAACGGAAACGTGCTGCTCGCGGGCGGGAAGAATGTCACCACGGCCCTAGGTACCTCGGTTATCTTCACCATTCCGGCATCGGGAAGCACCGCCACGTTCCCCACAGCGGGAACCATGAAGACTTTGCGGTGGGCGCATACCGCCACCTTGCTTCCCCCGGCCGTGTCGAAAGCCGGCCAGGTCGTGGTGGCCGGCGGTTCAAACGGAACGGCGGCCCAGGGCACCTCCGAGACCTGGGACGGCGTCACCACCTGGACCCAGGGTACGTCGGATGTTCTGAACCCGGCAATCCAGGGACACACCGCGACCCTACTTGCGAACGGTGCGGTGCTAATTGCCGGCGGTTTCAACAGCGCGGGTACCACCAGAGCGAGCCAGGTCTACGATCCCTCGTTCGCCCTGGCGTGCACGTCGAATGCGCAGTGCGCGACGGGCTTCTGCGCGAGCGGCGTGTGTTGTGACACCGCCTGCAACGGTGGGTGTGGCGCGTGCAACCTGACCGGAAAGGTAGGGACCTGTTCGGCTGTCGCGAACGCGATCGTGTGCCGCGCGGCGGTGCCGGGAGGCTGCGACGCCGCCGAAGTCTGCAATGGAACCGCCCTGACATGTCCGACGGACACCTTCGCGGCATCGACGGTCGTTTGCCGAGGCGCGGTAGCCGGCGGCTGCGACGTCGCCGAGAATTGCACAGGCACGTCGGCGCTCTGTCCAGCAGACGTGATCAAGGTCACCGGCACGATGTGCCGGGCCGCGCAGGCGGGTGGTTGCGACGCGGCCGAGACTTGCAACGGGGTCGCCGCGACATGTCCGCCGGATACGTTCCTTCCTTCGACGAGGGTTTGCCGGGGCGCGGCCGGCCCGTGTGACAACGCGGAGACCTGCACCGGGACTTCGGCGGCATGTCCGGCGGATACCATGAAGTCCGCCGGGGCGGTTTGCCGGGCGCCCGCACCGGGTGGATGCGACGTGGCGGAGACGTGCAACGGCACCTCGGGCGCGTGCCCCGCCGACACTTTTCTTCCCAGCGGCACCACATGTTCGGATGGCAACCAGTGCAACGGGACCGAAACCTGCAACGTGGCCGGGGCATGCGTCGGAGGAACCGCTGTCACTTGCCCGACGCCAAACGCTTGTCAAACAGGATCGAGCGTCTGTAACCCGGTTACCGGTTGCCCCGCGCTGGCCAACAAGCCCGACTGGACACGCTGCGAGGACAGCAACGTCTGCGATGGATTCGAATCATGTCAGGCGGGGGTCTGCGCCAAGGAAGTTTTGGGGACCTCGACCACTTGCTCTGGTGGGACCCGCGTTACCTTCTATCAAGACTTCGAAAGCATCACCGCTCCCATAGGTCTATCTCCGCGGACGCCGCGCACCACCACTGATTTTGTTAGGAGGGCAGGCCTATTCGGCATGGCGCTGGCCGATTCGGCGTCGCCCGAAGCTCAGCTCGACTATTTGACCGACGGCCTCGCATCAGAGGTGCCGAATCTGACCTTCTCCAAGCCGGGATCACTGTCACTGTGGGTCAAGCCCGGTGCTCAGTACCTATCAACGGCGTTGATGGTTGCGTTCGACGCTGCGTTCAAGCTGGTTATCGTGGACGATGGCGGCTCAGTAACGGCCGATTTGGAGCGGCAGGATGACGGAGGAAACACTCACCTGTGGCCGGCGACGGCGGGTCCGCCGAACTGGAGGACGGACGGCCGCTGGCATCTGGTGGTGGTCAACTGGACCGCGCAGGCTATCAATGTATCTATCGACGGAGTGTCCTCCCCGGTGCTGACCGCTCCGTGGTTGAGCGCACGGCCCGTGGGGGTCAAACACAACAGCCTCATCTACGCCGGCGTGCCGTGGCCAACCGCCGCAGCCGACTACCTGAAGGACGAGTTGCTCATCCTCAATCGGCCTTTGACGAATGACGACATCCAGTGGTACCTCGGTCAAGCCGCGACGTCGGGAAGTGTCAATCCAGCGATAGCCCACTTCGGTGCTGACGCCACCGTTTGCGATGCCACGGACGATCTGAATCCGTGCACCGCCGACGCGTGTAGTCCGGCCAGCGGCGTCACCCACATCAACGTGGCACAGGGAACATCTTGCGGCGCCAGTCAGACTTGCAACGCCACCGGATCTTGCGAGTCGCTTGCGTGTCCACCCTCTCCCGATGCTTGCAAGGGGGCGGGAACGCGCGACCTCGCCACCGGCGCCTGCCAGTACGCGCCAGTGGCGAACGGCGCCTCGTGTGATGACGGCAACCGATGCACCGTGAATGACGTCTGTCTTGCGGGTGTGTGTAATCCTGGCGCAGCGACGGGCTGCGCGGGCACCACGTACTTTGCACCGGTGACCGACCTCGGCACCTTTGGTGAAAACCCTGGCGCCTCCGCGATCAACGAGGCAGGAGACGTCGTGGGCTCGGGATGGTTTCCGGCGCCGCCGGGCGGTCCTCGCCCGCACGCCTTCCGTTACTCGGCAGCCACGGGTGTGAAGGCGGTCTTTCCGGACGATACCTGGTCTTACGGCTGGGATATCAACGACAATGGCATCGCCGTCGGTGCGATCGCTGCGGGCGGCAATGCGTTCTGGCAAGGGGCGGCGGGAGCGCCAACGCTCTTCACCGAGCCCGGAACATCCGCCAATGCGAACGCGATCAACTCGTCGAACGAGATGGTCGGCTGGGTACTGCCGAATACCGGGATCCCCAAAGCGTTTCGGTATTCGACGGCGCTGGGGATGAACGCAAACCTCGGTACGCTCGTCGGTCCCCAGTTCAACGGAGGAACCGACGCGCGCGCGATAGACGACCTCGGGCGAATCGTCGGCCTGGCAGGATATCTGCCGGTCAGTGGGCGCAACTGGTGGGACCAGGGGCACGCCTTCGTCATTCCTCGCGGAGGGGCGATTCAGGACCTCAACACACTCAAAGCCGGAAGTTCGACGTTTGCGACGCTGTCAGCAGCGACAGCCACCAACGGCACGCTAATAGCGGGTTGGGGTTTTCGCGCCAACGGCGAAATCCACGGATACCGCTACCATGAGGGGGGCACCACAGAAGAGATCGGCGGTCTGCCAGCCAAAGGCTGTGCCTACAGCGCCGCCTACGGCATAAATGCGCAGGGCGATGTCGTAGGAACAGCCTTCCCCGCTCCCGAGGGTGGGGTTTCAAGGGCCATCCTCTACACGTCCACCGGCCAGCTCTACGACCTGAACGACTTTGTCGATCCCAATTCCGGCTGGGTCCTTTCGGAAGCGAGAGACATCAACAACACCAACCACGAGGTGGTCGGATTCGGAACGCACGGCACACTGGGAATGCGTGCGTTTAAGATGAAAGTGCCGGATCTGTCGCCTTGTCCCGCGTCCACGAACCTTTGCCAACAAGCGTCAGGGACCCGTGATCCTATAACGGGCCTGTGCAGCCTCTCAAATATCGCGGACGGCACGGCCTGTAATGATGGCAACGCCAGTACGATACTGGACACCTGCCGGTCGGGAACCTGCTGGGGATCGGTGGCGCCTTACCAGGGGACCCCGACGTTCGCTTCCTTGACGGACCTGGGAGTGTACGACGGCGTCAATAGTGCGATGGCGACCGGTATCAACTCGAATGGAGACGTGGCGGGGATCGAGGTTGGCACGACCAGAAACTGGATCTGGCGATATACGGCTGCGAACACGTTGTCCAGCCTAATTCCAACGCTTCCATCCGACGAACCCGTCAAGTTCTGGGAGACCACCGGGATTAACGATTCCGGTACTGTGGTGGGAGACACCGGGTGGCACGGTGAGGGCTTCTCAGCGCCGATCGGACAGGCGGCGCAAATAGTCACCGCGCGCCGCGGCTACGGCAGTGCCAACGCCATCAACTCGGCTGGCCAGATCGCTGGACAGGAACCAGCGTCAGATACAGCAGGTTCATATCTGGCGGCCTATCGTCGCGACAGCGACGGAAGCAAGCACTACGTCGAGCGCCTGCTAGGAGCGACACGGTCGGGGGGGACCCTAAACGGATACAGTACCGCAGTTGGGATCAGCACCGCCGGTGAATTGGTCGGATTTGCGGACCTCGTTGAGCTATCCCGTACCTTCGACACCGGGTTCACCTTCGCCCCTGGATGGGGCATGCGCGAAGCCTACATCTTCAGCGACCCCTACACCGGCGCCGCCAGTCAACACAACCTGAATGACTATGCCGCCGCCAATCAGTGGCAGTTGCTCTACGTGGCACAGGCGACCAGCGGCACCAGGACCGTGGGATGGGGAGTCAAGGACAACCGATGTCGCGCGTTCCGCTACACCACCGGTACGAATAGCATCATCGACCTCGGCACACTCGAAGCGACCCACGCCGGCTCAGACGTCTGTCAGGATAGCACCAATCACACCAACTACTACGCGCCTTCCAGCATCAACAGCGTCGGTGAGATTGTCGGCAACATCGCCTACGGTGGAGCGTTCTATTACAGCGATGCCCTCGGCAAGATGATTGACTTGCAGTCCATTATCGACCCGGCACTTAACGTCACCGTATTGACTGCCGCGGCAATCAACGAACAGCACGAGGTTGCGGGGACAATGGCCTTCGCCGGCTCGCCGAAAACCCATGCCTACAAGATGAAGCTGCCGGGGTGGACATTGAGTCCCGTTGGGGACGCCTGGTCGAAGATCACGCCGCGCGTCGATGGAATCGTCGATGTCGGTGGTGGCCAGTATGCTGTCGTGTTCGGATACGAGAACGCCAATCCCTCCGACGTACAGTTGTTGGTCGCGGATCGCCAGAACTCTCTGGCTCGCAACGGGATCACCAGCACGAACGAGAGTGTCTCTCCGCCAACCACGATCGTCGTGGGCAAACATCTCGGCGCTTTCCTCCCCAGGGGGGTCGCCGGAGAAACGCTGACCTGGACCTTGGCGGGCAAGGAGAAGTCGATGACCATTGCTCCCTCGGTGACACCACCGCTGGCGCACGTGACGACACCAGGGGTCAACGGATATGGGGTGAACATACCGAACGAGAGCGGGCAGGATCAGTTGGTCATGATCGAATCTGACGTCTCGCAGTACCTGGTGCCTCCCGATCCCAAGGGGTTCGCTCAAGATCCTCAGGAGGAGCAGTGGAATTTCAATGGCACTCTCACCGGTAAGCTTGGCGTCAGCCCGACTGGTGCTGCCACGTATACGGTTCCGATCGCCATCCCGCCCGGCATCGCCGGAATGGCCCCGAATCTGAGTCTCGTCTACAACAGCCAAGGTGGCGATGGCATCGCCGGGCAAGGATGGGAATTGAGCGGACTGTCATCGATCTACCGATGCCCGCTGACTCGAATGAAGGATGGGTTTAACCGTCCGTTGACCATGGGCGACCAGTACTGGGCGCAGGTCGATGAGAACGGGGGAGACGACGGGTTCTGCCTGGACGGCCGGCGACTCTACCGACAGAGATCTTTCGACACGTCAGACGGCTGGGGATATGAGGCCGAGCAGAGGGACTTCAGCCGGATCGTTCGGCATTTCGGCCAGGCCTATGAGTACTTCACGGTGGCGACCAAAGGCGGGGAGGTCCGGTACTACGGCCAGCGAGCAAACAGCATCGTGACCTTTCCGTCACACGACGGCCTTCCAGGAAACGCATCTGTCGCGGCCGTCTGGCCGCTGGACCGCGTGGTTGACGGCTGGGGCAACTATTACGTCGTCCACTACAATAACGACGGCTTGGATTTCGGTGCCAGGGGCCTGATCGTCACCGATATCGACTATACCGGACACCTGGCCTCGACAGCTGGAACGTCTGGGAGTGGAGCGGGGGGCCAGGTCGACCCCTTCTACTCAATCCATTTTCAGTATGACCCCCTCACGCGACCTGACGTCCGGCAAGTCCGCTTTCGCGATTCTATCCTGTCCAAGAAATCCCGCCTGAGCGCAATTGTAACCCCTGGGGGAACCTATGCGCTGACCTATAAGGCGCCGGACCCGATGCTGCCCAGTCGTCTTGAACAGATCAAGTTCTGCTCCGCGGGACAATGCGCCGAACCGTTGGTCTTTGGATGGGATGCTGGTGGCTACCGGTGGGATTCCACATCCGCTGAAGCTGTAGCGTATCAATCGCCTATTGCCATCGACGGTCCAACAGCCGGCGTGCAGTTCGTAGACCTGGATGGTGATGGACGGGTGGAAATGGTCGAGTCACGGTCTGACAGCACCGGCACTCGCTCTGACGTATGGAAGCACAATGGCAGCGCTTGGGTCACAAATCGGCTTTGGCAGATGGAACAGCGACTGGCGGATCCGGATGGGAAGCGCCACGGATTTTTGGCGGACATGGACGGCGATGGCTTACTGGACGTCGTTGCCGACGAGGTCGCTGACGGCGGCGGGCTGGATGGTCCCTCAAAAGAGTTGCGGGTCAGTACCAATCAGTCAAGGAATCCAGAGACACAGTCGATGTGGTCTCACTCAAATAGCCAAATTCTTCCTAGCAACATGCAGTATCCGAGTTTTTCCGGGAGCAGACTGCCAGGTTACATAGACACGATTGCCGACATGAACGGAGACGGACGAGCCGACTTCGTCCGATTGAACTACAACGAAGACAGGATGCACGTCGCACTCTACAGCGGGGCTGGCTGGGTCGAGGATGTCAAGTACGCGCGATACCCCATCGACCAAAACATGGCCCTGCGGGATATCAATCGGGATGGCCTTCCTGACCTCGTCTGGCCAGACAAAGCGTATCTGAACAAGGGGAAGCCGCCGGATGACAGGGACTATTTCCACTATGTGATCGGGGGCGGCTTTGTTCCTCCTGTCACCCTGGGAACCGAAGGAGAGCGGCTGGGTGATGTCGACGGCGATGGGATGTTTGATTCCGTTTCGTACGTCGAAGGCGCATCCCTGGCCCCCGGCGACCCCGGGTACCGCGGGGCGATCGGTTTTTCAACAGGGATGGGGTACGTGGCCGGTGGCATGACTGGCTATGATCAGGCGTTCATCGACAGTTCGCCGACTTACGAGCGGTGGCTGAACGCAAACCCGCGGCCCGTAATACACCAGCAGGACTACGCGTTCGCGCTACTCGACATCAACGCAGATGGGTTGGTGGACCTTGTCAGGCACCACTATGATGGGGGCCAAGCTTTCATCAATACCGGGTCCAGTTGGCAGGTCATAGGCGGTCCGGTTGCCTGGAGCTACTACATGTCTCCAGGCACAGATCCGGTGCCCGGGCTGAGGCCGATTGAATGGACGGGGCAGGGCCCTGGGACCTTCGTGGATCTGGACGGCGATGGCGTTACTGACGTGATCCAGGCATCGAAATTCGGTATGGAGGTGCGCAGCAAGGTGTACCTGAACAAGTTCAGACCACCAGTGATCAACTCGTTTCCGAATGGCCTCGCCGGTCCGACCACTGTTTCGTTCGCCGTCATCACCACGGCCGCGGCTCGCGAGGGCGCCGCACCGACTTACTTCGATAGCGCCGCCAAACCGGCATCAGCCGCCTACCTCAGCGTGCCGTTGAGGGTCGTCGCGTCCGTATCGGCTGACAACGGTCTCGGCGAGATGCTGGCGACAACGTACCGGTATTCGAACCTGAGAGCCGATTCCTATGGTCGAGGCCCACAAGGATTTCGAGACATGACTGTGACAGAGCCAGCGGATGGCGCGAACCCGGGGATGCAAACGGTGACCACCTTCGCACAAGTCTATCCGTACACCGGCTTGCCGACCTCGGTGGTTAGGTACCAGCAGGGACTGGTTACCAGTACCAAGACTACGTACTGCGACACGCCGACCGTCACCAACGGCGGGGCAGTGGCCTGTACCGATCAAACCGAGGGCTATGGGTCATCGTTCACGGCGAAGGAGGTTCTCTTTGTCTATCCGCGGTACGTCGTGGACACGTCCTACCTGAGGACGGGGAGCGTTCCAGAAGCCGTATCGCGGGAGACCATCACCACGACGACGCATTTTCAATATGACGATGTTGGGAATCCCACGCACACCACCGTGACGAGCACCAAACTGGATTCCTCCACGCACATCGAAGAGACGTATCAGAACGAGACGGAAAACGTCTACGACGCGTCAGTGGTGGGCGACCTCGGTGTGCGGTTGGGCAAGATGACCAGCAGCACCGTTACGGCGCAGCGACTAGTTCCGGCGGATTCCAATGTCCCTCCGCGAGTGCATCACGCCTCATTCGCGTACGGCAATGCCATCGGGGTGACCGAATGGGGTGCTGTTTTTGGTGGCCAACCACTCGCCATGATCAAGAAGGTCGACGAACCGAACGCCGGAGTCGGTTTGGAGTTGGATACTGCCTACGAGTATGACCGCTTCGGGGACGTCGTAACCACGACGACTTGCGCCAACGACTTCAACAACTGCACTCCGGGGGCGGTTTCCGGCAGCGAGCCCCAGTTTCGAACCACTCGGGTCAGCTACGATCCGACGAGTTTTGTCGGGAACAGCGGTGGCGTAGCCGGTCCTCTCTCATACAAGGCAGGGCGTTTTCCCGTAAGAACCACGAACGCCGCCGGACACAACGAGTACACGGCCTATGATCCCGTCAGCGGGAACCTGCGCCAGCAGACCGGGCCCAATGGCGTAACGACCATGTTTTACTATGACTTCCTCGGTCGACTGTCTTCGCAGACTGAGCGGGTGGGTACGAACAAAGCGGCCAAAACCTTTATAGACCGTTTATGGGTTCCAGGCGGCGCCGTGGCCAATGCGGTGGTGGTCACCGTCAAGAGGACGCCCACGGACGGAGACATCTGGACCTATGCCGACAAACTCGGGCGTGAAGTGCTGACGGCAAAGCGAGGCTTTGGAGGGCAGTTCGTTCGCGTCACCACCGAATACGACCGCCTGGGGCGGGTGCGACGCGTGTCCAGCCCATACCCCGATGGCCAGACGGCGGCCTTCTGGACGACCAACAGCTACGCCGATCCGCTGGGGCGACCCACAACGACCACTCGGGACCTGGCCCAGATTGATGACAGTGGAAACAACGCCAGCGTTCTTGTCAGGACCACATATAACGGCTCCGAGGTTTTTACCGACCACATCCTGCCTTGCAGCAACTGCGTCTCGCCGGAAGGCGAGATACACCGACGAGTTGAGAAGAAGAATGCCTTGGGCAAGGTCGCTGTCGCGGAGGTCGACGGTTACTCCACGATCCCGCTGACCACCCAGTCCACGTATAAGTATGACGCCGACGGAAATCTGACCCACGTCATCGACAGCGCCGGCCACGATGTGGCATCTGCGTACGACATTCGCGGCAGGAAGACGTCCGCCACGGATCCCGACCTGGGGACCCGTACCTATACGTACGATGGATTCGGACAGCTCCTGACCGAGCGCGACGGCCAGCTCAATACCACCACCATGACGTACGACATCCTCGGCCGGATGAAGACCCGCAAGGATCCGGATGGAAACATGACGGAATGGCTCTTTGACACGGCTGCCGGTGCCGGGCGGGGCAAGATCGCGGCGATGATTGGTCCCTCCAGTTCTAGCTTGAAGGATTGTGCTTTGCCTTCCGGCGCGACGGTTACTGGTGGGAACAGAGCGGTGCGATCGTTCAAGTATTCGCAATCCGGCCAGGTCGAAGAGGTGTCGGAATGTACTGACGGCGATACCTTCCTGATCGGCTACGAGTACGACAAGTTCGACCGACAGTCCGTGGTGCGATATCCGGCCGTCAACGGTGCTCGATTTGCCGCCAAGTACAACTACGCAAGCACGGGTCATTTGCACTACGTATCCGACCCCGCGGACGGTACGGTTTACTGGGCCGCGCAGGAAACGAATGTGCTAGGGCAGGTGACCAGGGAGTACACACGCAACGGCGTGGAGACCGTCAAGACGAGGAATCCCGTGACTGGATGGTTGCGAGGCTCATCGAGCACCGCGCAAGCGGACGGTGACAGGCTGATCCAGGAGTGGTCGTATACCTACGACGTCGTAGGTGATTTGACGGGCCGCACCCGTTCCGACGCACTCCACACCACGACCATGACCGAGGAGTTTACTTACGATCCGCTGGAGCGTCTGAAGACCTCTCGCGTGAGGACTCTAGCGGGGATTGATGGTTCGGAAAGCTACAGTTACGACAATCTCGGCAATCTGACCGCCAAAGCAGGTAAGACGTATTCGTATTCGGGCTGTCAGGCGGGTCCGCACGCGGTCTGCGCGGTCGATGGCAGTGCCTTCACGTACGACGCTCATGGAAACATGATTTCTGGAGGCGGGCGCTCAGTCTCCTATGACTGGCACGACAAGAGCACTCATATCGCAGGGCCCAACGGGTCAACAGACTTCGTGTATGGTGCCGATGGCAATCGCGTACTACAGGAAACCACCGACGGGTCTGTGGGAGGAGCTCAGCGGACCATCTACGTCGGCCTGGGAGGTACCGGAAGAAGTCTGTACGAACGCACAAAGAGTAGCGGCGTCACCGAGCATACTCACTTTGTTTACGCGGGCGGTGCTCACGATGGAGGCCCCTTCGCGTTGCGGATCGTTAAGACCGCAGACGCCGGGACCACCAGCGTGTCTTCGCGGTACTTTCATACGGACCACCTGGGCTCGGTGGTCGCGATGAGTGACGAGACCGGGCACGTGTTAGACGCCGGGTGGGGAGCGAACGGGTCGGAAACCATGGGCTACGACGCCTGGGGTGCACGGCGTGGTCCGAATGCCGAAGCACTTCCGGCGGCCACCGCCCCGCTGCCCGGAGGGCACCGTGGCTTCACTGGCCACGAATTCGTTCCCAACGTCGGCCTTGTCAACATGAACGGTCGGATGTACGACCCCGCGCTGGGCCGGTTCCTCTCCGCCGATCCCACCGTACAGATGCCGACAGACCCGGCAAACTACAACAGGTATTCCTACGTTCAGAACAATCCGCTTCGCTACACCGATCCTACCGGCTATGCGTTTTTTGGCATGAGCGGCCCCACTCTCTTCGCTACGGTTTTTTATGTAGGCGCGTGCGCGATAAGCGCAGGAGCGGGTTGCGTCGCGGCGGGCATAGCGTTTGCCTTCTACGGCGCCATGTCGGCGGTCACCTCCGGCGCTAGCCTGGATCAGGTCGTAGCCACGGGGGTGGTCAGCTTCGCCGCCGGCCAGTTCGGGGGCGCAGTGGCCGGTGCCATAGTGGGCTCCGGAGCAGGCGTGGTGGGCCAGTTGGTAGGCGGGGCAATCGCGGGGGCGGTGTCCGCAGCCGTCACGACCGCCGTCTATGGGGGAAATCTGGGCACCAACATGGCTCACGGCGCGCTCATGGGAGCCATGTGGGCTGGAGTCTCGGCTGGTCTCAATCGCGCTGCAGCTGTGACTCAAGCGTCGGATCCGGCGGCCCAGGGGGGCGGCGGTCTCATGGCCCTGAAGAGGGCAGCTGGGTATGGTTCGGGCGATGATGCATCACTGACGGCCGACCTCCGAGAGCATCCGTTGTTCTCAGGAAGCGGAGACGACCGACGCCTTAGCGGCTACTGGCGAAGCAAGTTGCAGCCGTTTTTTGAGGGTCGTGGTCTCGACCTCGCCGATGTCCAAATCAGGTTGGAAGAAATGGATGCCGGCACCTTAGGCGAGGTTCGCTATCGAAGCGACCCGAAAACGGTCTTCCTTAACCGCGATTTGGCGACCGTGAGAGGCGTGGAAACCATTGCCTTGGACACGGTTCTGCACGAAAGCATGCACCTGGTGGAGGGCAATCAGATCGGTGGGTGGGGATCTTTCGTTCGAACGGTCTCCGATAAGTTTAGGTTCGGATTCTCGGACGATGCTCAATACCAGTGGAAGAACTACGGGGACCTCAGAGGCGCATCCTACAGTTGGATTTCAGCAACGGGCGGGACGTCGTATCCGGTCGAGGCTGGCTTCGACCGATTCTCGGCTAGCGTAATGGGGAACCTCAGCCGGTGCGGTGGGGTATGCCAATGAGATCTATCCATCAATGGAACCTTTCGTCGCATCTCGTCGGGGGGGTCCTCCTTTGGCTTGCGGCCGTGGGCTGCGGGGGCGACAAACATCGATTCCGAATCAAAGTGAGCGAGACCTCACTAGGGCGTCCCATCTTCAGGATCGTTGGAACCTGGTCGGGCCCGCGTCCCAGTGCGATGGAAATCTACGTAGAGGATGTGAAGACGGACCAAAGACTGTGCTCCCTCAACGCCGACGACGAGACTCGTCGCGGCGTATCATCCTGGAGATATGGAGAGATTACGACCGGTTTCGCCGTTTCCGAGTGTCAACCACTGAATCCGGGAAAGTATCGAGCCGTAGCCCGAGGCCCTGGCGGCGCTGGATTCGTGGAATTTGTGGTTGACCCAGTGACGCCGCGTTGACGAGAATTGGCCGCGCAGCAATCTCACAAGGGGAACCCCGGGGAACCCCACCAAGGTTGTTTTCTTTCGGGGTTCAAGCGTTGTATCCGTTCGGCGAATACCGTCGCTGACGGGGTCGAAGGCGGGTGCTACTTGGTGGGGGAATGGTTGTCGAGCAAGAGGGTTGCCCGCCTGAAGACGTTGGCGTCGAGTCGCTGCTGAGTGTCGT
>JBDSME010000009.1:0-3206 GCA_039916065.1 Polyangia bacterium | reverse complement strand
AGTGCCTGCTGCAGGGGCGCCCCAAGACCCTGGCCATCACCGTCAACGGCAAGCTCCGGCCGGGGGTGACGGCCAAGGACCTGATCCTGGCGGTGATCGCCCGCCTGGGCATCGGCGGCGGCACCGGCCATGTCATCGAGTACCGCGGCTCGGCCATCTCGGCGCTGTCCATGGAGGAGCGCATGACGGTCTGCAACATGTCGATCGAGGCGGGAGCGCGCGCCGGCATGATCGCTCCGGACGAGGCCACCTTCCAGTACCTGGCCGGCCGCCCCCGCGCACCCCAGGGAGCAGCCTGGGACAAGGCCGTGGCCGATTGGCGTACCCTGCCCAGCGATCCGGGCGCGACGTTCGACCGTGAAGAGATCTTCGACGGGTCGGCGCTGGAGCCCATGATCACCTACGGCACCAATCCCGGTATGGGGATCCCCATCGGGGGCTCCGTGCCCATGCCGGAGAACGCCACCAACGAGAAGGCGCTGGCCTACATGGGGCTGGAGGGGGGCAAACCCCTGCTGGGGCGGGCCATCGACGTTGTCTTCATCGGAAGCTGCACCAACTCGCGCATCTCCGATCTGCGGGCGGCCGCAGAGGTGTTCCGCGGGCGCAAGGTCGCTGCCGGCGTGCGCGCCATGGTGGTCCCCGGTTCGCAGCGGGTGAAGAAGCAGGCGGAGGCCGAGGGCCTGAATCGCATCTTCCTGGAAGCCGGTGCCGAATGGCGCGAGGCCGGCTGTTCGATGTGTATCGCCATGAACGGTGACCAGTTGAAGCCGGGGCAATACGCGGTCAGCACCAGTAACCGAAATTTCGAGGGACGCCAGGGAGCTGGGGGCCGTACCTTTTTGGCCAGCCCGGAGACCGCGGCAGCCTCTGCGATCAATGGCCGCATCAGCGACGCTCGCCAGCTCACGCGCTAACGGAGACTCACCATCATGGAACCGATCCGCACCTTCCAATCGAAGACCGTCCTTCTCCCCATCGAGAACGTGGACACCGATCAGATCATCCCGGCACGCTTCCTCAAGGTGACCAGCAAGATTGGCATCGGCGCCAATCTGTTCGCCGACTGGCGCTACGACGCCGCCGGAAACCCCAAACCAGACTTCATCCTCAACCGCCCCGAAGCCAAGGACGCGCGCGTGCTGGTGGCGGGTGACAACTTCGGGTGCGGGTCCTCGCGCGAGCACGCCCCCTGGGCGCTCTACGACTACGGCTTCCGCGCCATCGTCAGCACCTCCATCGCCGACATCTTCCGCAGCAACTCTCTGAAGAACGGCCTGCTGCCCATCGTGGTCCCCCCCGAGGTCCACCAGCGTCTGCTGGCCGCCCCCGGCATGCAGGTGACGGTTTCCCTGGACGCCCAGACCATCACTCTGGCCGATGGTACCTCAGCAAAGTTCCCCATCGACCCCTTCGCCCGCTACTGCCTCATGAACGGCCAGGACGAACTCGACTTCCTCTTGAACCAAGAAGCCGAGATCACCAAGTTCGAAGAAGCCGATAATGTCAGATAGCGCGACGCGGTATCGACGCGCGGTGCTACGAAAGAGTGCCACGTTTACATCGGAACATCCGGTTGGTAGGTTCCGCACCACACGCCAAGCTGGTCATGCATGGTAAGCCGCCTGCGGCGTTCGCGGAGGCTGCGGTCTGGCCACTTAGCCACGTTTGTATCGACCCGGAGGATCCCGTGAAACAATTTCTCCTCGCGTCTTCAGGCGCACTGTTCCTGGCGGCCGTTTCCTGCGCGCAGAGTGGACCGACGGCAACCTCTGGGTCCGGTGGGGCGACCAATGCCACGGGAGGGAACGGGGCCCCTGCTACGGGAGGAGCGACTGCCACGGGTGGCGCAACCTCCAGCAGCGGTGGATCACCAGCGACCGGATCCGGAGGCCAGGGCGTGGGCGGTGAAGGTGTCACTGGCTCCGGGGGGAATAGCAACGGAACCGGCGGCTCGACCGGCAGCGGTGGAATTTCCTTGGGCAGCGGTGGCACCAACGGGGGCACAGGAGGGGGTGGTACAGGCGGTTCGGGGACCGGCACAGGTGGCGGGGCTGCCGTGCAGGTGAGCGACATCGTTCCGCAGATGGACGGATTCCTTTGGGTGGGGACCTGTTCGCCGGGCGAGGTCGGTGCCGGATCTCTGGATTGTTATCTCTACCCCGAGGGGACCAGTTCCTGTCCCAACACCACGGCCAGCTATCCGACCCAAGGTCTGATCCGAACCGTCACGCAGACGGTGGGTGGGACCACCGGAACCCAGTACACCGTGAATTTCGAGGTGCGCGGCGTGGTGGGATCGAAATGCTACTCGGGCGGAACGCGCCGGGCCGGCACTGCACCGCCCGCCAACTGGAACGCGGAGGTCAACACCGACGGTTGGTACAGCGGGGGCGTGCCGAGCGTGGGGTTATGGAACACCTACGAGATCCACGTCAGCCCGCCGGTCGGAACCACCAACTTGACCGCGGATAAGACTGAGAATGTCTACTATCTGAACTCGATGCCATCGACGCTGGGGACCGTTTGGTGCGAGGTCCACGAGACCTTCCCCGTGCAGTACACCGCCAGCTTCCCGGTCATGGGCGGCGGCAAGATCAAGTTCGTGGTCCATGACTCCAACTGCAAAGGGCAGCAGAACTGCGGCGGCCCCAAGCCTCAGAACTGCACCACCCAGCACCGAACGGTGGACCTGACTGGCATGTCCCCTCCTCCCGCCAGTCCCCCCTCCGCCCAGCCTTATCGCGATTCGACTGGGCACTATCCTCAATGGCTTCTCTTCGACGTGAAGACCGTGAGCAGTCCGTAGCCACCCCGATCGCTTCCTCCCTCAGTCAGGAGACATCGTGAGATTAGAGTCCCCTTCCACGAAGGCTGGTCTGGTTCTGTGCTCGTTGTTTCTCGGTTCCACGGTCCTTTCCAGTAACGCAGCCGCCGAGAAGATTCTTTCGAAAGACGGCGACTGGACCTTGTGGAGCGAAGGGCGCGCCGGAGGGTTCGTCAGCTACGTTCGGGGGGACGGATACCCCAACGACGCTTTCGGAGACTGGATCAATCCCGCCACGGGACAGAGCGGTAGCGGAAAACTTCACGATGTGGTGGGGGGGGGCCTGCCAGACGTGCGTGAGCAGGGTGTTGATGCGAATGGCCGGCCCACCCAGGGAACCCTGGAGGGCGTGCGCGTTCGCAGCGGCATGATTGGAAAC
>JBDSME010000008.1:0-3069 GCA_039916065.1 Polyangia bacterium | reverse complement strand
GACCATGTTGGGGCGTTGCTGGGCAGCGTGCACGTGGCGACACCGGAGGACATGGTGGACTTTCTCCAGCAGCACGCCGCCGCCGGATTGACGTCCCTGCGGGTGGCGCTGCCGCCCCCGTCCCTGCCCCCGTATTACGGCCCCGCCATGGAGCTGTCCGTGGAGATCGACCGCGGCGACGTCTGGTATGACTTCCCGTTCGATGCCCGCGGGCGTCTGGTGGAGCAGCCCCGGGAAAATTACCCCCATCTGACGCTGTTCGTGCACTGGGGCGGGCAGAAGATTCCGCTTTGCTGGTGGCGGACCACCATCGGGTCATGGCGCAGCGAGGTTCACGCCAACGGCAAGGTCTACTACCGCTACAAGAACAGTGACGTGGGACCTCGGGTGTGGAAGAACATCGTGGCCGGCCCGGTGTGGATTCCTCCCGACGGCACTCCGGCGAAAGATCTGTTGACGCGCAGGGTGCTGGATGTTCACAAGGGCCCGGAGGTGGTCGTCAACACCCAGGTGATGGGCCCCGGATTCCAGTCTGCGTACGGGCTGGTGATGGCCATCCACATCAACCAGCAGGGATTCGACAACCAGATCCGGACGCACGGGTCGGTCGACTACACCTCGATTGCGCGCCGCTTCTCGCACGGCTGTCACCGGCTGGTGAACAACCGGGCCGTCCGCCTCTTCGATTTCGTGTTGCGGCGGCAGCCCTTCCGGCGCATCGGGTCCATGCCCCTCGGTCTGAAACGAAATCTGGTCGTTGACGGGAAGACCTACGCCTTCGAGCTGAAAACACGCGGTTATTACTACCAGCTCGTCAAACCGATCCCCGTCGACGTCATCGAGGGGCGCGTGATGGGCCAGGTGAAAGCGCCGCTTGTCGCCTACATGAGAAAAGCTGGCGTCGACTACGGCGGCGCGGAGCAACCCCCCGGCGACGGCGCGGGCATTCGCCTCCCAATCCCGGGAGTCATCACCCCCAGCGAAAGCGGCGAGGTGGGCGCCAGCGCGGGCGGCGGCGAAGGCGAGCTGAGCAGTCCCGACACCGCTGCTGGGTTGAACGTCCCCGACGAGCCGCCAACCGCCGTCGGTCCTTGATGTCAGTGCCTCGCCACAGTTCGGTTGCGGAGGACCCGTCGGAATTGCTGCCGACCCTGGCCGGGGAGGCGCCCTGGCGCCGCCATGCCACCGTCGTTCTGGTGGCGCTGGCTTACCTTTCGGTGTGGCCGTACTTCGAACGGCTGAACAATCCCAATGAAAATGTGCGGGTGTGGATGACCCGCGCCATCGTGGAGCATCACACGCTGGCCATCGACAAGGTCTCCACCGAGTGGGGATACGTCAACGACAAGGCCGTGGCGCGGGGACACGTGTTTTCAGGAAAGGCGCCAGGCACTTCCCTGGTGGGCGTTCCGGTGCTGTGGCTGCAAACGAAGCTCTGGCACGCCACCGGGTGGCCTTCCCCGAGCAAGCACGCCACGACCATGGCCCTCCGCTTGTTCACCGTGATGCTCCCCTCGCTGGCATTCCTGTTCTTTTTCGCAAGGTGGACCGAGCGCCGCACGCGGGCGCCAGTGGCGCGCGATCTGCTGGTGGTGGCACTGGGAGCCGGAACCATGCTGTTTCCTTACGGCATCCTGTTCGTGGGTCACGCTCAGGCGGCGATCGCGGCGTTCTCATCCTTCATGGTACTCACCTGGCTGCCGCCAGGCACGGTACTCACCTGGCTGCCGCCAGGCATGGTACTCACCTGGCTGCCGCCAGGGAGCGGCGGTGGTGGTGATGTGTCGGCTGCCTCGCCATCGCGGTCGCCGTCCTCGACCCGCATCGCCGTCGCGGGAGCGCTGGCCGGGGCGGCGGTGCTGCTGGAGTATCAGCTGTTGCTGATCGTGGTCTTGCTGGCGCTCTACGCGGTGTGGGCAGTGCGAGGGCGGGCCCTCTGGTTCATTGTGGGCGCCCTTCCGTTCGCGATCGCGCTTGGCGCTTATCACGCCGCCCTCTTCGGACGCCCCTGGAGTTTTCCGTACGGGCACCTGGAAAACCAGGACTTTGCGCATATCCACGACGTGGGCTATCACGGTCTGGCTGGTCCTCGGCTGACCGTCCTGGCGACTTCGCTGTTTTCAGCCAGCTATGGATTGTTCGCCTACTCGCCCCATCTGCTGCTGGCACTGGGCCTGGGCACCTTCGCTGCGGTGGCGGGTCGGGGGCGTGCCCGCATCGAGGGACTCCTGGTGCTCTCGGTCATGCTGGTCATGAGTCTGTTCATCTCGGGCCTGTCGAACTGGCGGGCCGGCTGGTGCGTGGGGCCGCGATACATCGCGGGTGCCGTCCCTTTTCTGATCCTGGGCCCGGTGCTCACGGCGCCGCTGTGGACCGCCCCCTCCCGCCGCGGCCAGGCCCTGCGTGTGCTGATGGGCGGACTGGTGGCGGCTTCGGTATTTGCCAACGGGCTGTCAGCCGCGGTGTATCCGCACTACCCCGAGGTGTTCGACAATCCCATTCACGATCTGGCGCTGCCGCTTGTTCGCGAGGGGTATCAAGCGTACGGGCTCGGCTGGGCCCTGCGGCTTCCCGGTGCCTGGTCGCTGTTGCCAGTGGCCCTCTTTCTGGGGACGGCCTGGCTGGTTGGCATGGTGGGGGGAGTTGGAAAGAAAAGCCGCGCCAGCCGCGTCGGAGCGGCCACCAATCGCCCACGTGAATACCGATCCCCCCTGGTGCGCCTGGTGCGGGTGGCGGCCGCGGCGCTGGTGGCGATTGCCTTCACGGCTTCGCTCTCCGTCTACGGGCGTGGCCAGTCGGCGGGGGAACGGGCGGCGGCGGCCGCCGTGCGATCGCTCTGGCAACCGCAGCGGTCGACCCCGTCGACTTCTGCGATCCTGCCCGCACGCCCCGCGGCGCCGCCGCCGGCCGCTTCTACCCATTGACGGCCTGGGTGGCGGTGTTGGTCACCCTCTGCACGGTGGCGGTGGCGGTCCAGCTCATCTTGTTGTGCCAGCGCAGCTCGACATCCCTGAAACCCCCGCCGGCGAACCATCCCTCCACCTCGCCCTTGGCCAGGTAGTAGGCCAC
>JBDSME010000007.1:0-8074 GCA_039916065.1 Polyangia bacterium | reverse complement strand
AGCGCCAGAAACAGGACACGCTTCATCAGCGTAGCGTAGCCGAGCCGGGGCACGGCGGCGAGAAAGCGCTCCCGTGGGGTGCCGCCGGTGGCCAAAATGCTTGGGCGAAAATCCTTGGCGCCGAACGCGACTGGCTGTAATTAAGCGGCATGCCCTTCGACAGCGAACTGGCGGCCCTGCTCGCCTGCCCCAAGTGTCGCGCCTCCGTGGAGCTTAAGCCCGACGAATCAGGCTTCGTCTGCCAGTCCTGTCGCCTGGTCTACCTGATCGAGGACGGCATCCCGAACTTCCTCATCGATGAAGCCAAACCGCTGGACCCGTCGCCCCGCGGCTGACGGCACCTGAAAGCCTTTCCAATTGACCGCCGGGCACGGCGTGACTACATGAAGCGCGGCCCCGGATTGCCGTCAGTGAACAAACGCGAGCAACGTGGGCATCACGGGATCGTCGTCTCCGCCGATGCGGAGGATGGCGTCGTTGTGCCCGAGACCGGGGAGTTCGACGAATCGGGCGGGACTGCCCACTTCGGCCATACGTACCTTCATCTTACGAAACCCGTCGAGGCAGACCTGTTGGTCGCCGGTACTGTCAACGAACAGCAGGGGCGGATGATGCGCACGTGCGTACGAGATCGTCGAGTGAGCCGCGAGGCTGGTGTCATCGGGTCCGAAAAGCTGGCGCATGATGTCGGCCTGCTCCGGCGTGAACGCCGCGAGGGACGCGCCGAGATCGAAGACGCCGTCGATCGACACGAAGCCGCTGATGGCTTCAGGATCGACGCCGTTTCGACGCAGGATGCGCCCATCCATCGCCAGGAGGGATGCCAGGTGTCCGCCCGCCGAATGGCCGACGACGAACATGCGTCCGCCATCGCAGCCCCAGGAACGACATGAATCGCGAATGAAGCGGATGGCAGCCGCGATGTCATCAAGGGAGTCGTCGCCGCGCCGGACGAGAGGGTACTGACGGTAACCGATGACGGCAGCGGCGATCCCGTGACGCGCGAAGGCGACACCGACGTTACCGTACGCACCCGTCAATGGTTGGAGCCAACGGCGGTCGAGAGGGCCCCAATATCCGCCGTGCACGAACACGACGATCGGCGTGGGCGGAGCGTGGGGGAGGGGCGATTGGTGGGGCTGGTACAGATCGAGCTGTCGCTTTGGGTCGGCGGTGGACGCGGTGTAGGGGAGGTCGAGGCGGCGGATGACGAGGTCGCGCCTGAAGTAGTAGTTGCGACGAGCAGGCCAGAACCAGAGCAGCCCGAGCGCCAAAGCGAGAGCGATGACGGCGAAAAGGCGCCTTCGGGGTGACAAGGGCATCCAGGTCCTGACACCGCCGGCGAAATCAGGTTCCCACAGAGTAGCTGGGATCGCCGATGGTGCGCGCCCGTTGTCGACCCCTGCTCGAGATCCCTGGTGATCCACAGCGACGGATCCGGTAAAGCGTAGCGCCATGACGTCGCGCTGTAGTGTTGCCTCACCATCCTACGACTGCCTATTCGCCGCCCGCCTGACCGGGCCGCTAGCGTGAAAAGCAGCGCGCCAAGGCGGCGAGAAGTCCGGCGCCGGGCCCGCTGTGAACGAGGCCCCGGACCTGGTTCAACCAAATCGTATCGGAGAGGTCTTTCCGTCCGGAATGAATCACCTTCAGCCCGTTCCGGAGCAGCGGCTGCACGACGTGGAGCGGTACGATGGCAGCGCCGACGTCCCGTCGAACGAGCTCAAGCACCAGATCGACCGCCGCCGCGTGCGCTCGGATCTGAATGGTCCCCGGCTCGGTTCGATAGTGGTGGCGGATCCAGGTTCGGACGAGTTCGCCGGACTCGAAATAGTCGATGAACGGAAGCGCGCGAACCTGCGCGATAGTCGGCCGCCGCAGGTGGTATCGGGGACCGCTCACCAGCACCAGTTGCTCTTCGAACAGCCGACTCGACTCAATCAGCCGCGCGTGTCGCGTGAGCGGATAGACAGAAAGGGCCACATCCAGCTTGCGATCCAGGAGGTGCGCGGCAAGCTCGGCGTGAGGTAGGAACACAGCCTTGAGCGCGGTGCGCGGATAAAGGCGGAGGAAGTCCGCCATACCGTCCGGCAGGCGAGTGCTCGAGAAGCCGATGAAGAGTCCGAGGCGCGCCACTCCTGTCAGGGTGGTGGGCTCGATCGCGACGACGCTGTCCAGCGCGCGTGCAAGGCCCAGCTGGTACTCCGAGACGAGGTCCAGCAACTGGCGTCCCGATTCGCTGAGGAACGTCCGTCGGCCTACCCTGTCGAACAGGCGTACGCCCAGTGAAGACTCGAGGGCCGCGATCGCCTGACTGACAGCCGAGCGTGTCAGAGACAGGTCGAGCGCAGCCCGCGAAAAGGAGTCTGTCCGGGCCGCCACGGTGAAAACGTGGAATTTGTTGAGGTCGAGTCTGTTTAGCCGCACTGGACATAGTCGTTAGATTAGTTCGCTTTACTTATCAAGCGCCAACAAGCAGATTGGCCGCATGACGGTTGCATCGACGGAGGCGTGGCTCGTGTTGCCGGGGATTCATTGCTCGGCGCGCATCGGCAACTCGGACGAAGAGGCGGCGACGTCGCAAGGCATCGTGGTGGGCCTGGCGCTAACCTTCGACCATCCGCCGGAGGCGATCCGGACGGACCGTTTGCACGATACCGTCGACTACGCCCGGCTCACCGAGATAGTGGTCGCGGTCAGTGCGTCCCGACGATTCCGCCTGCTCGAGTCGTTGGCCAACGAGGTTCGGGAGGTCGTGGCCGCCGATCTCCCACCCGGTGTTCAGCTATGGGTAGAGGTCGCCAAAGAACGATCGCCGATCCCTGTGCTCCAACCAAGCGCGCGCTTTGGTATCGGGACGTTGCCATTAGGCGCGGCCCTTGCGCCGGGGCAGGCGTCGCCTCCGCGTCCGCGCGTGAGGCTCCCGTTGCGCCGGGCCCTCGAGACGGATCGGCCGAGCCTACGCGCCCTCGTCGCGGTCTCGGCGTATGGGCTCGGGAGCTCGTTTTACTCTGCGCGCCAGATCGCGGCGACGCTCGAGGCCGAGATCTGGGGCGTTGACACCGACCTCATTCGCGACGGCACCTGCTATGTCGCGGAGGACGGCGGCGAGATCGTCGCCACCGGCTCCTGGAGTCGCCGCGTGACCACGTTCGGCGGCGACAAGGGCCCGAACCGGTGCGATCGATTCCTGGATCCAGCGACAGAGCCTGCACGCATCCGCGCGTTCTTCGTCGATCCGCGCTACAGCCGATGCGGGCTCGCCACGGCCATCCTCGACCGTTGCCAACGCGAGGTGAAGGCGGCCGGCTTCCGCACGGCCGAGTTGGTAGCGACGTTGACAGGGGAGGGGTTTTACCGGGCTCGCGGTTACACGGCGGTGGAGCGCGTCCAGGCCGCGCTGCTCGACGGTAGCCACGTCGAGCTCCTACGGATGGCGAGGGCTCTGGTATGAGTCAGGGGTTGACGAAGCTCTCGATCAATATCGACGTAGACGATCTGGAAAATGGGGTCGCGTTTTACTCGGCGGCCGCCGGCCTCACGCCCGTCAGTCGCTTCGGCGACTCGGCTGTCGAGTTGGCCGGCGCCGAGGTGCCCATCTACCTCCTGCGCAAGCCTCCGTCGCGGCCGCCGTTTCCAGGCGCCACGGCCAAGCGTGACTACGCCCGCCACTGGACGCCCGTTCACGTCGATTTCATCGTCGACGACCTGAATCAGGCGCTCGACCGTGCGGTGCGGGCCGGTGCGCGCTCGGAGGCTCCGACCGAATCCTTTGGTTGGGGCCGGATGGTCCTCTTGTCCGATCCGTTCGGAAACGGCTTCTGCCTCATCGAACTGGACGCCGCCGGCTACAAGGCGATGTCCACGCCGTACGCTCCGCCGCCGGCCTGACCCGACATCGTTCGGCAGACGCGATGAAGGCGCCCGCCCGCCATCCACTTCAGAATGCTGGTCCTGTGGTGTCCCCACCACCTGCTGATTGTTCAGAGCGCGCGCGAGTGAACGCCTTCGTTTTGCCCATATTTAACATAACGTACATTATCGGCTCAGTGCGGGGAGTGCGGGGAGCCCGCCCATAGCATCCTCGAAACCTCTCCGCTCAAGCGCAGGCCGAAGTCGGTCGCGGCCCCGATCCTGGTCAATCCCCGAACGGCGAGAACAAGCCGTTGGAAATCTCGACGGCGGGGTCGGCGTCCAGCCCAACGAGGAGTCGGTCGTTCGCAGTGCTAGCCGGGGCCCCCCCTCTTCACGAACGCCTCCCGTGGGCCGACGCGGTTCGGTTGGCCATTTTCTTGCGGGTTGTGACCGGCCGTCTAACATCCAGGTTATGAGTGCCAGAGTCGACCAGCCGGACCTGCGCGGTCCGGCGCATCCGTCGCGCCGGAGCGGCGTCGCCGCCACGGAAAGGCGCCGGACCGAGGAGGAACGCAGGCGGGCCGGTCGGATTCCCGCCACCTTCGCGGTCTGCGAGGCTGATGGCGCTCATCTGCACCTCTGTCAGGCTGAAGACATCGCCGTCGGCGGCATCACCATCAGGCACGCCCGCGGGTTGACGCACGAGCTGCGCACGGAGGTGGCCCTGCGCTTTGCCCTGCCTGGCTCGCGAGAAGAGATCGAAGCGCGCGGCGAGATCGTCTCCGACAGCCGGGCGGGGCGGTTCCGCCGCACCGGGGTCCGTTTCATCGCGGTGCGGCCGGAAGACCAGCAGCTCATCGCCTCGTATTGTCTGCGGAAGTAACGGAGGAGGCAGGGGAGGGAATTCCCCTGTCTGGCGCCGGAGGGGCTTCAGCCGGCCGTCATCCGATCATCCACACGTCCGGTCATCCGGTCATCCGGTCATCATACGAACGCGGCGGCCCTGCGCGCTGACGCGGCCCTCGGCGATGGCACGCACCACCGCGGGCAAGAGGCGGTGTTCCTCGGCCAGGATGCGGAGGCGCAAACTCTCCTCGTCGTCGTCGTCCAGGACCGCCACCGGGGTCTGCGCGATGATGGGGCCGCTGTCCACCCCTGCCTCCACGAAGTGAACCGTGCAGCCGGCCACCTTCACGCCATGGCGGAAGGCCTGCGCCTGGCTGTGCACCCCCGGGAAGGCCGGCAAGAGCGAGGGGTGGATGTTGATCACCCCTGCCGGGAACGCCGCCAGGAAACCGGGGGTCAAGATGCGCATGAAGCCGGCCAGCACCACCAGGTCCACCTGACGCGCGTGCAGCTCCGTCAGCAGCGCGGCGTCGAAGGCCTCGCGCGACAGGTGCGCCCGGTGGTCCACCACGAAGGTGGGCAGCCCGCCCGCCGCCGCCCGGGCCAGGGCTCCACAACCGGCGACGTTCACCCCCACCACCACCAGGCGCGCCGGACCCAGCCGGCTGGCGGCGGCGGCATCGATCAGGGCTTGCAGGTTCGAACCGGTGCCGGACGCCAGCACGCCAACGTTCATGGCGCGCCGAGGAATTCCACCGGCGCCTCGGGAGCAGCGGCGGCGGCCACCTGACCGATCTCGTAGACCTGCTCGCCTTCGCCCTCCAGGATGCGGCGCGCTTCAGCCGCCGATGCCGCCGGGACACACACGATCATGCCGATCCCCAGATTGAAGGTGCGCCGCATCTCATCAGGCGACACGCGGGCAGCGCGCGCCAGGAGCTGCATCACCGCCGGAATGGGCCAGCTCCCCAGGCGCAGCTGGAGCTTGAGGGCGGCGTCCCCCGGCAACATGCGCGTGGGGTTGTCGACCAGGCCGCCCCCGGTGATGTGGGCGGCGCCCTTCATCAAGCCGGCCGCCGCCAGCTTTCGCAACGCGCGTACGTAGATACGGGTGGGCCGCAGCAGCGCTTCGCCAATGGGTCCGTCGAGCCCCTCCAGCGTCCCCGCCAGATCGACCCGCATTTCTTCAAGAAATACACGACGAACCAGGGAGTAACCATTGGAATGAAAACCAGAAGATGCCAGGCCCAGCAACACGTCCCCGGCCCGGATGGCGCGCCCGTCGATGCGCTCGCTCTTCTCCACCACGCCCACGCAGAACCCGGCCAGATCGTATTCACCGGGCGTGTAAAAGCCCGGCATCTCGGCCGTCTCGCCCCCCAGGAGCGCGCAGCCCGCCTGACGGCAGCCGTCGGCGATTCCGGAGATGACCTGCTCGGCCACTCCCACGTCCAGCTTTCCCGAGGCGAAGTAGTCCAGAAAGAACAACGGTTCGGCGCCCGACACCACCAGGTCGTTGACGTTCATGGCCACCAGGTCGACGCCCACGGTGTCGTGCTTGCCCATCACGAAGGCCAGCTTCAACTTGGTCCCGACGCCGTCGGTGCACGACACCAGCAGCGGCTCCCGATAACCCGCCGGCAACGCGCACATCCCGGCGAAGCCCCCCAGATCCGTCATCACCTCGGGGCGCATGGTGCGCCGGACGTGTCCCTTGATGCGTTCCACCAGAGCGTCGCCCGCGTCGATGTCGACACCAGCGTCTCGGTAGGTCAGCCCGGGCGGTTTTTCTTCAGCCATCTGGAACTCGTTCCTCGTTGTGGTCAGTTGTCGGTGTCGTTGTCGCTGGTGTTGGCGCTGGGCGGGGCGCCGAAGCGCGTGACAAACCGTTCCAGCAGTCGGCCAAGTTCCACTTCGGGATGGGGCGACACGCCAAACCGGATCCACCGGGCACCCACCGCCACCGCTCGGCCCAGCGCGGCCGCGCCTCGGTCCGAGGCCAGGTAAGTTTGCAACGTGTCGTCGGATCGACAGCACGCGTAAAGCACCATGGCGCTCTTCCCGCGCGGATAGGCGACCAGCTCCTGCGCCCGCGCCTGCAACACGCCAGGGGCCTCCGGCGCAGCCGCGGAAGCCTCGGGAAGGGGGTGCCAGCCGCCGAAGTTCAAGCCGCGCACTCTAACAGAAACGGCCCCTTGCGAAGCCCCTGAGCGGGCCGGTGGCGATCGATTGCGATCGATCTGATATTCTCCGGCGTTCGCCATGGCCTGGTACAGACGAGAGCGCGACGACGACACGAGCGTCGGGGAAAAACGCAGCATCCCCGCCGGGGTCTTCACCAAGTGCCCGGAATGCCGCGAGGCGCTGCTGACCGCCACCATCGAGCAGAACGAATACGTGTGCCGGTCCTGTGGTTACCACTTCCCCATGCCCACGGGGCGCCGCATCGCCCTGATGATGGACGAGGGCAGCTTCGTGGAAGCTGATACCACCCTGGAGAGCATTGATCCGCTGGGATTCAAGGATTCCAAGCGTTACGCCGATCGCATCCGCGCCGCGCGCAAGTCGGGCGGAACCTCCGACGCCATCCGCGTCGGCCCGGGAACCATCGCCGGTGTCCCGGTGGAGGCGGGCTTCTTCGTGTTCGAGTTCATGGGCGGTTCCATGGGGTCCGTGGTGGGCGAGAAGCTGACCCGGCTCTACGAACGGGCGCTGGAGCGCCGGGTTCCCGCCGTGGTTTTCTCGGCTTCGGGCGGCGCCCGCATGCAGGAGGGCGTGCTATCGCTGATGCAGATGGCGAAGACCTCGGCGGCGCTGGGGCGGCTGCGGGAGGCGGGCATTCCGTATGTCTCCGTGCTGCTTCACCCCACCACCGGCGGCGTGGCGGCCAGCTTCGCCATGCTGGGCGACATCATCATCGCCGAGCCAAAAGCGCTGATCGGATTCGCCGGGGCGCGGGTCATTCAGAACACCATCCGCCAGCGGCTGCCTCCGGGCTTTCAGCGTGCGGAGTTTCTGCTGGACCACGGCTTCCTCGATCGCATCGTGCCGCGGCACGAGCTCAAGGCGACGGTGGCCCGGCTGCTCAGGCTGCTGGGACCGCGCCCCGTGGCACCGTCCGCGGCCGCGGCATCATCCTCCGCATCGCCGTGACCCCGCAGGCGCCGCGCTATCCCGACCTTCTGAGGCGCCTGGAGCAGGCCCGATCGTCGGGGGTGGCGCTGGGGCTGGAACGCACACGCGCGGTGCTGCGTGGTCTCGGCGACCCGCAATTGAAGATGGTCACGGTGCACATCGCGGGAACCAACGGAAAAGGCTCCACCGCCGCCATGACCGAATCGATCCTGCGCGCCGCGGGATTGCGGACCGGCCT
>JBDSME010000006.1:0-3975 GCA_039916065.1 Polyangia bacterium | reverse complement strand
CTCCGTGTGTTCGCACGCGGAGGTGGCGCATCTGGTCAGCGCGGAGGGGCGAACGGGCATGGAGCCGGTCGACGGGTCTGATATAGAGGTACTGGTCAACGCATCGGCGCGGGGGGCGCGCGCGCTGGTTGCCGCCGCCACTCACGCGGTGGTTGCGCGGCTGGGAGAGCGCGGCTCCTGTGTGCTGGTGACGGAGGTGCCGCGGGTGGTCTTCTCCACGGAATTTCCGTCGCTGGTGGACTTTTCCCTGCATCTGCCGCGTTACCCGGAAATCGCCGCGGCGGTGGCCAGCAAGGACGTGGTCATCATCGATGACGTCGCGACATCTCCGCTGCTGGCGCCCGTGGCCCACCTGTTGCCAGCGCGCCTGCGAGCAGTGGCGGTGGTTCCTCTGCTGGCGGAGCAGAGATGTCTGGGGGTGATCATCGTCCAGTCCTCCGCCCCGCGAGATTCGTCCACGGCCGCGGTCAGCGCGGTGCGGCTCGACGGCAGGGTGGTCGGCTCTTTGCTGGACCAGCGGTGGGGCGGCGAGTTGGCGCGACAGCTCGGTTGCGCCCCGACCCCTCCCGTGGCGGGGGCCGCGCGCGCGGATGCCGCGGACAGCCACCTCGCCACCGGCTGGGACGACCGCGTGCCCGCCATGGCCGACGGCGGCCCGGAACGGACCAGACGCCGCCTGCTTATCGCCGACGACGACAGCGAGGACGCGTCGTGGCTGGCCGAGTTGCTGACCGACGAGGGCTTCGAAGTTCACTGTGCCGTCAACGGAGCGGACGCGGTCTACCAAGCCAGACAAGCTCCCCCGGACCTCATGCTGCTGGACGTTCACATGCCGGTGATGGACGGTTTTTCCGCGGCGGCGGAGCTGGCGCAAGACCCGCGCACGATGGCGATCCCCATTCTGTTTCTGTCGGCGGCGGAAGACCTGATGTCTCGGATCAGGCAGTTCGACCGCGAGTGCGTCGACTTCTTGCGCAAGCCCTATTCGTTCCTGGAACTGGTCGCGCGCATCGAGAAGTCCCTGAAGCAGGCCGACTCCAGGAAGCACCTGCGGTTGAACGCCAACATCGATGAGCTGACGGGGCTGGGAAATCTTCGTTGCTTGCGCGAGCACATCCAGAAAGAACAGTCGCGCATGGGTCGCACGGGATCCGCGCTGACCATTGTCATGATCGACGTTGACAAGCTGAAGCGGATCAACGACGACCACGGTCACGTGGTGGGGAGCCGTGTCCTCAAGGCCATCGGAGAAACGCTGCACTCCGAGATCAGACCGACCGATCTCGCGGTTCGCTACGGCGGCGACGAATTCGTGGTGCTGTTGCCGCACACGCAGACGGAGGACGGGGTGGCGTTTGCCGAGCGGGCGCTGGCCCGCATCAACGCCTTACGTCCCGAGGGCATCGAGATCACCCTCAGCGTGGGCGTGGCGGGGGTCAATGGATTGGCTGGCCTGTCCGTCGACGGGCTGCTGGCGCGCGCGGACTCTGCCGCCTATCGCGCCAAGCGCCTGGGAGGAAATCGCGTCTGCAAGCACGGTGACGGGGACGCTGCCGCCGACGATGGCGCGACCACCAGCTCTGCCGCCCCCACCACCGTGTCGGTGGTACCCCACGGCGCGTAACGGCGCGGCGCCGCCGCATGTGGCCATTTGACGCACATTGCTGCAAGCGGCGAAAGTGTATACCCTTCGGGCGGCGGTTGGCGACAGCTAAGTTGCCAAGTCGGCGCCACCCCTCTACTGTCGCGTTGTGTTGCGCCCGTTTCGCGGCGGGGTCGTTCTCTCACAAAAGAAGAAATCGTTGAAAATCCATGATTTCAGTCTCGACATCTGGCCGAACTCGTTCACAGTGACACGCGCATGAGCTCAGTCGAACCAGATGTGGAAGAAGAGGCAGAGGAAGAGGCAGCCGCTCCTGCGGAAGGAGCCGCTCCCCCGAGGGCACGGGTAGCCGCCGCTCCCGCCGAGGATGTGGAAGACGCCGCCGATCATGACCCCGTCCGCACCTATCTGCGGGGAATGGTTTCGATAACGCTCTTGACTCGCGAGGGCGAGGTGGCGCTGGCCAAGCGGATCGAAGACGCCGAGCATCGGGTCTTGAAAGCGGTGCTGCGCGCGCCGGTTGCCGTCAGCGAGATCATCGACCTGGGCAACCAGCTCCAGAAGGGCACCATCCGCGTTACCGAGGTCACGCGCGACGCCGACGATCAGGATCCGGATTTCGATGAGGAGCTGCATACCCAGCGGGTCTGCAAGGCGCTGGACGTCGTGGGCCGGCTGTTTCGCCGTCACCAGAAGCTGCTGGAGTCCGCGCCGTCGCGGCCCACCGCCGCCGCCAAGGCCCAGTTCGAACAGAAGGTAGCCGCCAGCTCAGAGGAGCTGTTTCAGGCGCTGCTGGCGGTGCGCCTGGTGAAGGCGCGCGTCGGTCCCATCCTGGATCGCCTCAAGGACCACGTCCGCCGCTTGGAGATGGGGCGGCGGTTGGTCGGCGATTGCGAAAAGCGGGCCGGGATGAGCATCAAGGAGCTGCGCAAGACGCTGCGCCAGGTTCGCTCCTCGCCGCTGCGTGGCCAGGCGCTGACCCGCAAGCTGGGGATCCGTCCGGAAGAGCTGGAGAAGATCGCCGAACAGGCGACGGAAGCCGCCAGTCAGATCCGTCAGGTGGAGACGGACGCCGGCATGGACGAGCAGATGCTGACGGAGACTGTCCGCGAGATCACGGAGGGCGAGCGTGTTGGCGGACGGGCCAAGGAGGAGATGATCCGGGCCAATCTGCGTCTTGTGGTGGCCATTGCCAAGAAGTACTCCAATCGCGGGTTGCTGTTCCTGGATCTCATCCAGGAGGGGAACATCGGTCTGATGCGGGGCGTGGAGAAGTTCGACTACCGCCGCGGGTTCAAGTTCTCGACCTATGCCACCTGGTGGATTCGCCAGGGCATAACCCGCGCCATCGCCGATCAGGCCCGTACCATCCGCATTCCCGTGCACATGAACGAGTCGCTGCACAAGCTGACGCGCACCAAGCACGTGCTGCTGCGCAAGCTGGGGCGCGAGCCGCTGGTCGAGGAACTTGCGGAGGACATGTCCATCCCCGTGGAGAAGGTGCGCGACCTGCTGCGCATCTCCAAGACCACCGTGTCGCTGGAGACGCCGGTGGGTGCGGACGAGGACGCCCGTCTGAGCGACTTCATCGAGGACAAGGATGCGGTCTCTCCGGCGGACGCGCTGGTCACCTCTGATCTGTGCGAGCAGACGCGGCGAGTGCTGGCCACGCTGACCCCGCGCGAGGAAAAGATCCTGCGCATGCGCTTTGGAATCGGGGAACGCTCCGATCACACGCTGGAGCAGGTCGGGGAGGAGTTCGACCTCACCCGCGAGCGTATCCGTCAGATCGAATCAAAGGCGCTGAAGAAACTGCGCGCCTGTCACGAGTTCCGCGAGCTCCGGCCGCAATAGTCGGGCCGGTACCAGTCTCGGGGGGCAGGGTGCGGGGTAATGTCTGGCGCGCTGCCTCGGAGGCGCGCGTCCTGCACTATCCGGCGTGTGAACGCGGCGGAACAGCGCGAGAGCGCCCGCCCGCCAGACGGAATGTGGCAGGTCGGCAGGTCGGCAGGTCGGATGGCAGGAAGCTCGGAAGGTCGGGTCTAGCCGCGGCGGCCTAAGCCGCGGCGGCATGCCCTCAGGAACTGAATGTTTAGATTTTGGAGACGTTCTCGGCGGCGGGCCCCTTTTGCCCTTGAACGATATCGAACTCCACGCGATCACCTTCAGCCAGCGACTTGAAGCCGTTGCCCTGGATGGCGCTGTGGTGCACGAAGCAGTCTTTTTCCCCGTTCTCGGGAGTGATGAAGCCGAAGCCCTTGGTGTCGTTGAACCACTTTACTGTACCGGTATTACGCATGAGCCGCACAGTACATGACGGGCTGACCGGTTGACAGGGGTCACGTGCGCCGACTTGCTGTTTTTTTGCCCCT
>JBDSME010000005.1:0-3391 GCA_039916065.1 Polyangia bacterium | reverse complement strand
GGGTGCCGGAGTGGACGCTCAGCACCGACGACGGCAAGGTGCACCGTTTTCGCGAACTGAACACGCTGCAGAAGTGGATTGTCGAGCGCAAGGTCAGCCGCACGGAACGCATCTCACGCGGCGGCGGGCCGTGGCTGGCGCTGGAGGACGTGGTTGAGCTGACGCCATTCTTCAAGGTCGTCGACGAAGCGGATCGGGCGCGGGCCACCACCGGAATACCGGGCGGGATGCCCACCGCCCCCACCTTCGCCGCGCCCGCGGGCGGATGGAGCGCCGGTTCGGCAGCCTCACCCGCCTCGGGACCACTCCGCGGCGGCAACGATCCACTGCGGTCTGCCGGGACCCCGCCACCAGTTCCCGCGGACGCCCGCCGCCCCGTCTCGGAAGATGGCCCCACCGTGCCGAACCGTCATCTGCTCGGCGATCTGGCGGCGGCGATGACTGACGACGACGGTCTGTTCCCAGCGGCACCGCCGGCCCCCGCGCTGGCGGCGCGACCGCTGCCCGGGATGCGTGATTCGCAGCCGATGATGCGCGCGAGCAACGGCGGTCCCCCGGTCCCGATGGTCACTCCGCCCGCCCCCCGGCCCGCCGCGTCGGCTCCCCGGCCCGCCGTGGCCGCCGCCGCAGCACTGGTGGCCAACGAAGGGATCCGTCGCGCGGGCGCCGCAGCCCCGCGCTCGCCGATGGGAACCCAGCCGGGAACCCAGCCGGGAACCCATCCGATGTCCGGCCAGAAGATCACCGCCCAGACACGGCCGCTCGATGAGGATTCGTATTCGCCGAGCAATGGTCACCGCAACGCCGCCGCGGCCACGCTGGTGGTCCTGCTGATGGCGGCAGCAGGTGGCGGATACTGGTGGTGGCAGGGACGGCACCAGGAGAACGCGTCAGGGAGAGCCAACGTGACACGCGCAAAGTCCCCCGCGGGGCCAAACGCCCTGGCCGAAAAGTCGGCCGAGCCAGCCCCGGCGCCCGGGGCCTCCGGCACGGTGGTCCCGAACACAGCGCGGATCACCGGCGCCCCAGGAGGAGGCAACGCGCGGGCGGTTGCCGCCGCGCGGGCGGTTGCCGCCGCGCCGGCCACCGCCGCGCCGGCGGCCGCGGCGGCGCCGGTACGTGCTCCCGCTGCGGCCTCATCGTCATATGACCACCTGGTCACGGAAGCCGATCGGCTGCTTGAAAAGGGCAAGACCGCCAGGGCGGAGAAGCTATACGCCCAGGCTCTGGCGGCGCGCCCCGACGGTGTGGCGGCGCTGACCGGGGCCGCGTACGTGCTGCTGGATCGACAGCGGCACTTCAAAGCCATCGAGACTTTTCGTCGCGCGCTGACGATTCAGCCCACCTTCGGGCCGGCCCTGTACGGGATCGCCGAATCGTACCGGGCGCGTGGTGACACCGCCCAGGCGCTGGGGGCCTACCGCCAGTACCTGACCATCGCGCCTTCTGGCTCCGACGCACCCGCCGCCCGTCGCCAGATCAAGGATCTGGAGTCCGCCGGCGCGCCGACCAGCACCGCCGATGCACCGGCGCGCCGAGCATCACCGGAAAATCCGCCGCCCGCGGAAGAAGACAACAACTGATCTCCCGGCACGCGCGATCGCCTGAGATCGCGCGCGTGCCTCCCTGGTCTGTCCAAGGAGGGATTCCACGACCGGACATCTTCACACCACCACATTCGGTCGAAGATGTTGCTCCTCTCATTGCGCCTCGACGCCCCTCACACTGGCGAGCCGGCGGACGCCTCAATGTACCCGGGCTTAGGCGTCTCCCAGTCGACCTCGCGCACCAATTTTTTTGACCGCGCGGCTGCGCTGCGTACTGTGTAAAGCGCGCTTGGTACATCGGAACGTGAGACGTGAGGGCACCACCATCCGGACGACCAGGAAGGAGCAGTGTGTATGGAGTTGGAGTTCGCCAGGGAGCGGGAGTTGGTTCACCTTCGCTACGAGCTGCGACGCCTGCTGGCCGCCGGCCGGCGTGAGGACGCCGCGCCCTTGCTTGAACGGCTGCGCCAGATTGCCCAGGCGGCTGACGGTCACGACCACGACCACGGCGACCGCTCCCGTGGCCTCACGCCGGACAGTACCAGGGCCCTGCCCATCGACTCGGAGATCGCGCGCTGGGCGACCACCTTCAACCTGTGAGTCTTCGTCCCATTCGTCGCCTGACTCTTTGCGGTTCGCGGGCGGTCGTGGCGGCCTCCGTAAGGAGCCTGCCCCGTCTGCGGGCACAGGGGTCTCCGGCTGACCCGGCGCCGGCCAGGCAAGGCCAGGGCCCCGGCAGTGCCAATTTGGCAGGGTAGCAAACAGCGTTCTCGTAGCTAACTATATAAAATAGCTTAATATTTTTTTCTCCCAGCGATGGCCCCGGCGTTGCTGTTGTCCCTCCATCGGAAATCCGATGGAGACCCTGATTCGCAAATACCTGTGGGCGATCGATCTGCTGGCGATCGCCATTTCGGCCGTCTTCGCGGCCCGGGCCACGGGCGTGTTCGTCGAGTCCGGTATCAGCCGCAACACCCCGGCGTTCAAGAGCGCACCGCGGGTGACCACTGACTCCGCCGCGCCGACGACCTACTACAGCAAGCAGGTCGAAGACATCCTGAAGCGCAACGTCTTCTGTTCCACCTGCCCGCCCATCTTGCCGGAGCCGGAGAAGGACGTGGGTCCCGTACCCGAACCGCAGCCCACGCGGACGGTCCTGCCGCTGAAGTTGATGGCGATCATGTTCTCGCCGCCCCCCAACGATCCGCGCTGGTCCATGGCGGTCATTCGCGACACCGAGCAGAACTCTGCCGGTCCCTTCGCCATCGGCATGAAGATTCGGAACGCGACGGTACAGGACATCCAGGAAACCCGTATCTACCTGGACAATGGGGGCAAGCCCGAGTACCTGGACCTGATCGACAAGCCGCAGGCCGAGGCGACCGCCGCCGCGCCACCGGCGGCCGCGGCCCCCAGCACCGACCCGTTCGCCGCGGAGATGGACAAAGGAATCAAGAAGCTGAGCGAGCATACCTACGAGGTGCAACGGGGGACTGTGGATTCGCTGCTGGGCAACATGGCGGTCCTGTCGCGGGCGGCGCGCATCGTTCCCGAGGTGCGCGACGGAAAGGCCGCCGGATTTCGCCTGTTCAGCGTCAAGCCCGAAGGGCCGTTCGGCAAGATCGGGTTACAGAACGGCGACGTGATCTACGCCATCAATGGCCTGGAGATGACCAGCCCCGACAAGGCGCTGGAGATCTACACGAAACTCAAGACCGCCAACCACCTGGCGGTAGCGCTCGAACGCAACGGTCAGAAAATTACCAAGGACTACAACATCCGATGATGCCGAAAACTAGAATGACGTCCGCAGGTCTCCGGCACCAGCGCCACTCCGGGCACCG
>JBDSME010000004.1:0-6361 GCA_039916065.1 Polyangia bacterium | reverse complement strand
GTTTCTGCGGGGCGCCCTGGTAAACCCAGAAATCCGGTTTGGGGGGTACCCCCATCCCCAGCACCATCTTGCCTCCCGTGAATTGAAGGGGCACCTCCATCAGCACCTTGTAACCAAGGGGCGCCAGGGCCGCCTCGTAGAACCGGCGGCTCGTCACCGCATCGCAGACGCTCACACCAGCATGATCAAGCATGCGTCTTTCTTATCACGGCAGTGACGGGATGCAGTTCCGACGCCCGTGGCACATTGGTCGAAATGAGCCGGGATCGCACCGCCGTCAGGGGCTGGCGGCGATGCAGCTGGTGGGATCCCCGGTGGTGCCGCCTAGCCAGCTTGACTGATAGGTGGACTGAAAGGTCTCGTTCCAGCATTCCTGCGCCATTGCGCCCACGCCGTCGCCGGCGGTGATGGCGCGGTCTTCGCGTCCACGCCCGTCGGCGCGCCACTGGCTCTGGATATGTATCGAGTCAACACCGGCGGGCCCCGGGACGACGTCCTTCTCGAGATCGAACTGCATGACGTTCGCCCGCTGTTCGTCCTGACGGTAGTGATACGACGCGTGCGACACGTCGACCGCGGGATCGCGGGGCGGATCGTAGGTCAGGACAATGTCCACCACGCGGGGGCCTCCCCGATAGTCGTAGTCCAGCGCCAGGGTTTGCAACCTGTCCAGATCCTCGAAGATCACGCCGGCTTGGCGGGCCTCTCCGGGCGACAGCTCCAGGTGGCCGATGCCGTCCCCGGCGCGGGCGGCGGCGTTGAAGCGTCCGGACAGAACCACGGTGCGGTCCCCTCCCAAGGCAAGGGTCACGCCGGAGGGGGGGATCATCTCCAGCACGTACTCGAAGCGATCGGTTTCAAGAACGTTTTGTTCGAGAACGTTTTTGTTCTTCATCATGCTGAAGACCACCCGCCACTCGGGCTGACGGTCGCTGGGGAAAGGTCCCCAGACGCGCGTCTCACCGTTGCGCGACGTCGGGTAGGACGAACGGATCCTGTCCACCAACGTCAGCAGCCCTTCAGCCGCTGAGTTGAAGGTTCGGGACACCGCCCAGGCAGTTCGCCACCCCTCGGCCGCCCCCCCCAGCAGCACCGCCGATCGCACGGGAACCTCCACCGTCACGTTTTCTCGCGCCGGCAAGGCATTCAGGAACTCGAGATCGTCATTGGAGTAGTTTCCACATCCGGAGATCCCCATCCCCAGCCCCACCTGAGCAGCCACTGCCAGCACCGCCGCCCGGAGCATCATCCCCGCGGCGTGGGGGCGACGGCGGTCGCCTTCGCGGTTCCTCATGTTTTCCGGGATCATCGCGAACCTCCAAAGTCGTATTGCACGAAGAGCGTCCCTTCCCAGTACGCCAGCGACTGGCTGGCCAGCGACCGACTGGATTGATCGACGTTGTACAGCAGGTAGTGCAGGCGCGATCGCAACACCAGGTTCAGGTGGTCGGACAGGACAAAGGCGAAACCGCCCAGCAGCCCCGGAGATACAGTGGCGAAGAACTGCGGTGGAAAAGCCTGATCGTCGAACTGGCGGGTCATCAGCAACAGGGCCATTCGCACGCCCAGAAAGGGGATGACCCAGCGTGGCCAGACGGTGCCGGCGCCGTACAGCCCCCGCTCATGAGAGCGCCACTCCACGTGAAGCGAGGTCGCCAGCGACATCTCGCGGAACTGGTAGGGAAAGTCCAGTCCGGGCGGCACGGTGACCCGCCCGTTGGCGGCACCCACGGCCCCGTCCAGGCCCCACACCCAGTCGCGTCGGAAGAAGTCACGCAGGCCCAACTCCAGACCCAGCAGCCCCGCCACCGGAAATAGCCCCGGTGACGAGGCGCCGAACACGCTCTGCAGACCGGCGCCCATGCTGACGCTCCAGTGCGCCGGCGTCGCGCGCAGGGCGCCTGCCACGCCCTTCACCGGATCGTCCGAGAAAGGAGCGTCCCGCAACATCGGTTCGGACAGCGCCACCAGCCGCCCCGGTGGGATCTCGATCTCGCCGACGCGCAGACGATCCGGCAGACGCCGCTTGATGTGGTAGTGGCCTGGCGCCAGGGCCACGCGACGTTCCCGTCCCGCCACCTTGGACACCTCGGCGGCGACGAACCCCCTCCCATCCACCAGGACATAGGTGCCGGCGGCCGCCTCGCCTGGAAACACCAGCCCCTCCCGCCTGGAACCGAGGTCAGTCAGCACCAGATCGCCGTTCCCCGACAGGTCGTAGCTGAACGTGGGGTGCTGGGTGCCCGCGGCGCTGTCCACGGTGTCGGCCACCGTGCGCTCGTACGCGTAGGCGTAGGCCTCGGACAGCGTCACCCGACCGTCGCCCGATTTGTCGGCACCGCCCAGCAGTCCGGAGGCCAGGTGGTGAGAAAAGTAGCTCCCGCCAATGAGATCGGATTCCTGCGAATCCTCGTTGGCGGCCGAGGAGGTCAGGATCACCAGTCCGCGCGCGTCGCGCGGCGACTGCGTGTCAATCTCGAATGCAGGCGCCTTGCGCGCTCCCTTGGAGCGCGTCATCGATCCCGACTGGCAGGCGTCGAAGATCCCGATGCGGATATCGAACCGCGCCTGGGCCAGGCGACGCTTCAGCGGTTCGAGCGGCAGCTCCGACTCACCCAGCCGCAGGGAGCCCCCTCGGGCGTGTCCCGAGTAGTAGACCACCAGGCTGGTCTTCTCGCCGCGCGCGCTGGCCTGGCGCGCCCGCCCTTCCAGCGCGTCCAGCGCCGCGCTGAAACCACCCGCGTCGCCGTCCAGCAGCAAGATGGTATCGTCGGCGCTGACGCTGCCGAGCCGGGTCAGAATGTCGAGCAACTTGCGGGCATCTTCGGCGGCGTAGAGCAGCGGGCGCGTCCCCGGCCCTCCGCGCGCGTTTCCAGCCAGCAGCGCGAACCGGTGAGTCGCCCCCTCGGCCCGCGCCGCGCCCCCTGTCCATGCGATCACCAGTCGATGGCTACCGGTACCGGCGCCGCCGGCACCAAGGCCAGCGGCACCAAGGCCAGCATTCGCGGCGGCAAGCCCCATCGCCAGCGCCACCAGGGCGCGCAGCCATGCGGCCGACCTCACGGGTCGCCACCTCACGGCTTGAGAAAGATGCGATGAAATTGGTCACCCTCCAGCGCCATGTCAATGTCAGGCATGCGGGTCAGGTCGCCGGCCGCCGCCGCCAGGGCCGCCCCCGCGGAGGCGCCGAGGGTCGCCACCTCCACCGGTCGGTCGGTGAGAATCACCACCAGGCGTTCGTGTCCGGCGCCGGTGAGCTCGAAGGCTCCCGGAAGGTATTGCAACCCGCCTTGAGCCTGAACCGACGAACTGGTGCCATCTTCCGGAAAAAGCGGCGTCACCTGGCCAGCGTCGTCGATCGATATCACCAGGCAGAAGTGGCGGCGACCGGGCTCCACACCCACGCGCAGCCGCTCGCCGCGCGCCAGGCGCTCCACGCCGTCGACCGCGGCCACCCGTTGGGGGTTCTCCCGGGGCAAGGGGGGCGCGATGCGCACCTCGATGCGCGGCCCCGCCGTCGCTCCCTTGGTTCGGTTGGCCCCCGCCACCGTGGTCGCCCCGTGCTCGCCGGCGTGGCGTGACCCCTGGAACAGGGTCTGCCCGCCCGCCACCAGCGCCAGGGCGGCGGCCGCCGCTCCCAGCGACAGCACCGCGGTCCGCGATCGACCCCGAGCACCGCCGGCCGGGCGGGGAACGCGGGTGGCCCGTTCCACTCCTGCTGAAAACCGTTCGAATGACACCTGCGCTTCGAATTCCTTCTGCTCCTGGGCCAGCAGCGCCAGCCGCCGCTCGCATTCTGGACAGCCGGCGACATGAGCGGTGGCGCGCGCGGCCTCCGCTCCGCTCCATTCTCCCGCATGGATGCGACGCAGATTCAGCGCGCCGACGTGCTGCTCCCCGGAACCGCCGCCGCCGCCGCTCACGTTCCCGTCACCTCTGCCAGGCCCGCCCGGCTGAAGGCGTGCAGGCGCTTGCGCACCGTGGGAACCGAGCGCCCCAGCAGGGCGGCGATCTCCTCCAGGGTCATTTCGTCGACGTGGTAGTGAATGGCGACCGCCTGGGTTTCGGGGTCGACCCGCCCCAGCAGGCGCCTGACCGCCTCGCGGTTCTCGAAGAGACGCGGTCCGCCCGCGTCCTCGGCCTGCCGGGCGCGGAACCACTCCTCGGCGCGAAACGCCTGATGCCAGGCCGCCCGCTCGGAGCGGAGCAGATTCAGACAGTGATTGGTGGCGATCTTCATCAGCCAGTGCACCGGCGAGGCTTCGCTCCGGAATTGCGTGACGTGGGTCAAGGCCTTGGCAAATACATCTTGCATGGCATCCTCGGCGCGCGCGGGCTCTTTCAGCAGGTACAGGCACCGTCCGTACACCATGCCGCCATGCTGGTGATAGAGCCTGCGCAAGGACAGCGGCTGGTCGAAATCATCGTCTGCTCTCTGACCTCGGGCGCGATCGACTTCGCGATCGACTTCGCGATCGACTTCGGAGGACGGGCTATTCGACCGCCCCCCGAAAATCAGCTGAAGACCGCGTGACCGGGACATGAGCCCTGGTGTGTGTCGTCGTCCTCTTCAGCCATCAAGGGACATCGTAGTAGTCGGCGGGCATGAACGCGCAGGCAGGTTCCGCCCCCCATATCTTGGCGGCATCGCCGTAGCTGTTGGTGCGGTAGGTGCTGAGGAAGGACGCGTCCCAGCATTCACTCGCCGTCGCCTGCGCCGTCGGCTGTGCCGTCGCCTGCGCCGCGCCCAGATCGCCGCCCGTCAGCTTCACGTCGGATCGCCCCGCTCCCGTCTGCAACCAGCGACTGCGCACCGAGACGGTCTCCAGCGCGGCGGAGGTGGCGATGGCGTCCTTGATGACGCTGAACTGGAAGGACCCGCCGGAGCCAGGGGTCTCGGCGTAGGCATAGGTCGCATCGACCAGCATACCGGTGTCGTCGTCGCGGATCTGCGTGAAGGTCACGCCGATGTCGACCTGGACCGTGGGTGAGGGGCGGCTGTACACGAAGGCGGCCTTGCCGACGTTGCGATCGTGCTCTGGCAACCGCTGGGCGGCGTCCCAGTCCAGAATGAAATCGCCGTGTCCATAGGCCGGGCGCCGCAGCAGGCGGCGCGCCGTGGGGTCGGCGACCACGTGGTGGCCCGACAGCACAACCAGGTACCCGGCGTCGCTGGCCGTCTTGTCCTTGGCCTCGAGCACGTAGGCGAAGTGCCCCCGGGATTCACGGGTCACCGTCAGCCGCCAGGTGTTGGGGGACAGCGCCTGCGTGTGGGGTCCCCAGACAGCGCCGTCGGCGGTCACCGACGACGGCGGAAATTCCGTGATGGTCCGAACCAGCGCCAGCGTCGCCACCGTGGCGGCATTCACCGTGACGGTGATCCCGCGCGTCAACTGGTACATTTCCGCCTTCTCCTGCAGCAGGGCTGCCCGCGTGGGTGCCGGCGTCGGCGTCGGATCGGAAGATGAGGCGGTCAGGGCGCCCGACGCGGCTTCGGTGCCGGGGAAAGCCAGAGCGACGTCTTCGTGCTGGGGCACGCCGGCGCGAAACTCGTCAGCCTCATCGTTGCTTCCGCAGGCCGCCGCAGCCACCAGCGCCAGCGACATTCCCAGATGCAACTTCAGGAACCGGATGTTTGGTGTGGTCTCGATGCTGCTCATGATAGTTCTCCCGTATTGGCGATGCGTGGGTGCGTACGTGCGTGCGTGATTGTCGTCTTTTCTGTTTGCGCCCCTTAGACACGGTCGACACCCAAAAACAGAAAGACAGAAAGAAACAAAAAAGACGCCCTCCCCCGGGCCCGGCATGTCGTGGAGGCGCCGGTAGGTCCTGGTAGGCCCGTGTAGTCGGCCGTCCGCGCGGCGCTGGGTTTCAGAGATTTTTTTCTATGCGGCGATCAGGGATCAGCCAGATCAGCGCCACCATGACGTAAAGCCCGCCGGCCGCCAGCCGTTGCACGAACGCCAGCGGGATGGCCACGGTGTACAGCAGCAGCGACAGGCTGCCCTTGCGGTCACGGCCCACTGCCATCGCCAGCTTCGACCCGGGACCTTCGTGGGCGATGATGGCTCGCACCAGGATGGTGAAGGAGACGGCGGAGAGCAGCAGCACCACGCCGTAAGCGGCCAGGGGCAGGGACGCGAAGTGATTGGCGCCCATCCATTCGGTCACGAAGGGAACCAGCGACAGCCAAAACAGCAGGTGCAGATTGGCCCACATGATCGAACCGCTGATGCGGTCGACCGCCTGGAACAGGTGGTGGTGGTTGTTCCAGTAGATGCCCAGGTACACGAAGCTCATGGCGTAGCTGGCGAAGGTGGGCACCAGCGGGACCAGGGCCGACAGGTCCGTGCCGTGGGGA
>JBDSME010000003.1:0-2901 GCA_039916065.1 Polyangia bacterium | reverse complement strand
CCGCCCAGGGCCACGGGCGCACTCACCAGCACCAGCCAGCGGCCGGACGCCGCCGCGCCAGCCACGAACGAAGCAAAATCCAGGGCGTCCCAGCCCGCGCCCAGCGCGACGACCACGGAGCTGGCGGTGGCCTTGCTGTCCAGCGCTGTGGCCACGGCGGCGAACAAGCGTTGCCGGGCACGCAGGGGATCCTCGTCGCGCACCAGGTTCCGCAGCGCCGGGGCGGGCAGTCCCAGCCAGGCCAGGAGCCCTTCCCACGAACCGCGAAAGATGCACAGGGGCGCCGTGGTGTCGGCCAGTTGCGCCACCGCCAGATCCCGCAGGGCGACGTCCACCAGGGTGCCGCGTCCCGACCCCTCACGTCCCAGCAGAGCCACCACGGCGTGACGGGATGCCCCCTCCGCCAGGGCATCGAACGTTTGTCGCAGGATCGCCCGCTCCCCGGTCCGCCCCACGAAGATCCCCGCCAGGGGATCCCCCGCCGGGTAGGGGGGAAGCAACCCCGTCTCACCAAGCTCACCCACTTCGGCACCGTGACCGGCCGGCCCGGGCGACCCGGGCGACCCGGGCGACCCGGGCGACCCGGGCGACAACGACCGCAGGGACGCCGCTTCCAGGGCCAAGATCTCGCGCAAAGCCGCTCGCGCCGAGGAAGGTCGCCCCTCGGGAAGCGGCTGCAGGAGAGAGGCGATCACCGCATCCCAGCCGGGTGGCAGCCCCCCACGCACACTGGACAGCGGCGGCGCCGGGCCACTGAGCATCCTGGCGACCGCCGGGGCACCCGACCCGAAGGGCCCCTGGCCGGTCCAGGCGTGGAACAGCGTGGCGCCCAGGCTGAACAGATCGCTGGCGGTGCTGAGGCGGCCGATCAACGCTTCGGGGGCGGCAAATCCCAAGGTTCCCACCGCAGCACCAACGCCCACCACGCCCGCCACGCCCGCCACGCCCGCGGCACCCCGGCCGCCGAGATCGATCAGGACTGACCGTCCATCCGGCGCCGTGCGCACGTTGTCAGGGGAGAGATCTCCATGCACCACGCCGCGCGCGTGCAAGTAGGCCAGCGCGTCCGTGACGTCGTGGGCTGCCCGCGCGAAAACCAACCGCCGGCGGGCGTCGTCGGCGATGGAGGCGACGCTGGTCAGGGAGTCGCCGGCCACGAAGGCGGTGACGAGGAAGAGCCGATCATCATGCCGTCCCACATCCAGCGCGCGCACCACCGCCGGGTGATCCATGCCCATGAGCTTCTCGAACTCCGCGCTCACGCGTCGGTGCAACGCCCCATCGGTGCTCCGAAACAGCTTGACCGCCACGATGTCACCGGTGACGCGGTCAACGGCGCGGTAGGTGTCCCCCTCCCCGCCCCCGCCCACCTTGGTCCCCAGGACGTAGCGTCCCCCGACCACCGTCGATTCGGTGGGCGATTCACGGCTGCCAACATAATTGGCTGACGACACTACTGGCTATGTTACTGACAATAAACGCTAAATGAAAGCCACCTCATTGTAGTTGGCAGCATCTCCATGGTCATGGCTTCTGATGGCGGTCCAGACGGGTCTTGGCTTCGTTCGCGAGTTTTCGGATCTCCTCGTCTTCATGACTCTCGGCCACGAAGCTGAGGTAGTCGCGAGCCTCTTCACCACCCAGGATGGCGATGGCGTCCAGGATCTTGCGCATCTCGTGTCGGTCACGCAGCGACCGGTTTCGGGTGAGTTCAGCGACGGCGCGGCGTTCGCGCAGGACAATGAGAGCGCCAAGGGCTGCGTCCCGGACTGCCTCGTTCTCGTCTTGCAGGAGCTGCAACAACACCGGCACCTCGCTGCGCAGGCCGCGGACTCCCGCCATGCGAATGGCCTCCTCGCGCAGGCCGGGAATCGTTGCCGCGGCGCCTGGCGCTTCCCCTCCCGCCCCGCCCTGACCGGATATTGCGGCGTGGATCTCCGCCGGCGTCGCCACCCGCAGATGGGCCCGGGCCAGAAAGCCGCTCAGGAGATCGGCCACGGTCCGTTCGGCGAGCTGCTGGGCCAGACGCGTACGCTCGTCCGCGCGCTCCTTGGCACGCGCCCCGGGGGCAACCGCCTCATACAGCTGTTCGCCACCCGCCGACAGCTCTTCATCGAGCGCCCCGGGCGCATCCGAGGGACGGCTGTCCAACTTCACGCGCACCCCCGCGCGCACGACCCCTTTCTTGCCCACCTCCACGAGTTCCACCCCCACGCTGACCCTCACGCGCACCACCATGACCGTCGCTGTCTGGTTGCTCATCCCGTCGGCGCCACCCATTCCGGCAGCGGCGTCGAAGAGCCCCGAAGCCAGCAGTTGTTTGCGCACCGCCGTGGCGATCTCACCGGTGACCAGCGGCGCGCCGTCGGTGCGCTCGCGCGTGACGTCCTCGACCTCCACGGTCCCCAGGCGGGGCCGCGTCGGCTCGGCCACCACCTTGCCGCGCTTGCACGCTCCGCCGCCGAGCACGGCCGCCACGGTCAGTCCTGCCACGATGAGGCCAAAATGCCACGGCCTCCCGCACGGGTGACGCCCGGGGCACGTCTCCCCTTGCCGAACGGCATGGCGGCCAGGGCCGTGGGCGTTCATCTCAGGTCAACCGCTTCGCCAGCGTGACCAGATCGTCCCCCGGCCGATAGAAATCGGGGATCAGGCCCACCTGAGCAAATCCGGCGCGCAGGTAGAACCGAACCGCGCCGCCCTCGCCTTCCAGGCTGGAGGTTTCGATGCGAATGGTGCAGGCGCCGCGCGCCGACAGCAACCGCTCGGTCTCGGCCATCAGGGCGCGTCCCAAACCCTTTCCCTGCGAAGCGGGGTCCACCACGATCCAGTAGACGTCGAACGTCGCCTCGGTCATCGGGGTGGCGCCGAAGCAGATGTAAGCGATCGGCCGAATCGGCT
>JBDSME010000002.1:0-4013 GCA_039916065.1 Polyangia bacterium | reverse complement strand
TCCGATGCCTTGACCCGCGCCAGGCAGCGGCGATTCGATCTGGTGCTCAGCGATGTACGCCTGCCGGACGGAGACGGGACTGACCTCGTCGAGCCTCTGCGGGCGATGTGGCCGCACGCGGAAGTCGTCCTGATCACCGGTGATGCCACTGTGGATAGCGCCATCGCCGCCGTGCGGGGCGGCGCCTTCGCTTTCGTTCTCAAGCCATTTGTGCCCACGGAGATGCTGGAGATTGCACGTCGGGCCCTGGCCCAGGTGGAGCTGGCCACCGACAGTGAACGACTGCGCGGCGAGCTCGAGCGTTCGGAGGGGCGCCACCGGCAGGTCGTGGAGGCGGTGCCAGCGCTGGTGCTGGCCTTGGATGGCAGCGGTCGCGTAGCCTTGTGGAATCGCCGTCTGGAGGAAACGACTGGATTCGCGCGCCAAGAGATGATCGGTCAGATTGGCGAGCCTCTCCTTGGAGCGGAAACGGTGAGTCCATTGCCTGTGAAGGGCGGCGGGGAGAAATTGGTCCGTTGGGAAAAGGCCCGAGTCATCTCGGTGACGCCCGGCGGCGAGGAGACCTGGACTTATGCCGTCGGGGTGGACGTCACCGTGGAGCAGGACATGTTGCGGCGAACCATGCGTTCCGAGCGCCTGGCGGCGGTGGGAACCATGGCGGCCGGACTGGCCCATGAAGTCCGTAACCCTCTCAATTCGGCGCTACTCCAGCTTCAGGTCCTGCGCCGCCGGTTGGGTCGGGGTGATGCCACACCGGAGTCGATCGATCCCGTGGCTGGCCTCATCGAGGACGAGATTCGGAGATTGGAGCGACTGGTCAGTGCGTTTCTCTCGTTCGCCCGGCCCGGCCCGCTTGATCTCCAGCCTACCGTCGTGGAAGAGCTGTGCGAGGAGGTGCTGGCCTTTGCCCGGCCAGAGGCGGCGCTGGCTCGCGTGGAGCTGAGGCTAGAGGCGGAGGGGGACAACCCCTACCCGAGAGTGCAGGTCGATCCTGGACGGCTACGGCAGGTCGTGCACAACCTCGTGCGAAACGGCCTGGACGCAATGCCGGGGGGGGGACGCCTGACCGTGCGTGTCCGACATTCAGCCGGGCAGGTGGAGATGGACGTTGTCGACACGGGGGTCGGGTTCCCCGATGAAGCTCCCGTGTTCGACGCATTCTTCACCACCAAATCCAACGGTACAGGTCTCGGCTTGAGCATCGTGCATCGCATCGTCAGCGATCACGGCGGGACGATCCACGTCCACTCCCACCCGGGTGATACCTGCTTCACCCTTTCGATACCAGTGTGAAGGAGTTCCCACGGAGTGAGTTCCCTCTCAAGAGAGATCACTGCGGTTTAGGACGATCGGGAGAGACGGCGTCGGTGCCACTCTTCGGGGCGTCCTCGTATTCGTGCAGCTTGTACTGAATCTTGCGTACGCTGATGCCCAACAACTCGGCCGCCTTGTTGCTAGAGCCGCCCGTACTCTCCAGGGTCTTCAGGATCACGTGTCGCTCGATCTCCTCCAGCGTCGATCCTGGGATGCGAATGCCTCCCGGCAACACCGCGGGCGTCATCTGTGGGGGGAGCTCGCCAGCGGTGATCTGCGGGCCATTGCACAGGACCACGGCCCGTTCCACCACGTTTTCGAGCTCGCGGACGTTCCCCGGCCAGCCGTAGGCACCGAGTAGCCAAAGGGCCTGGTCGGAGAAGCCGGCAATCGTCTTACTGTTCTCGGCCGTGTACTTGCGGAGGAAGTGGCTGGCCAGCAACGGCACATCGGAAGGCCGGTCACGCAGGGACGGCATTGCGATGTTGATGACGTTCAGGCGGTAGTAAAGGTCTTCCCGGAATCGTCCCCGGGCCACCTCTTCCTTCAGGTCGCGGTTGGTGGCTGTCACCACCCGAACGTCCACTCGCACGGTCTCGTTGCCTCCCACCCGTTCGAATTCATGCTCCTGCAGAAATCGCAGCAGTTTCACCTGGACCGCGGGGGAAATTTCTCCGATCTCGTCAAGAAACAGGGTGCCTCCGTGGGCCTGCTCGAACCGTCCCTCTCGTCGCCCGACCGCTCCCGTGAAGGCGCCGCGCTCATGTCCGAATAGCTCGCTTTCCAGAAGGCTCTCCGCGAGGGCGGCGCAATGGAGCTTGACGAAGGGGCCTTTCGCACGGGGGCTGCGCTGATGGATGGCGGCGGCAATGAGCTCCTTGCCCGTACCCGACTCGCCGGTGACGAGGACGCTCGCCTTCGCGGACGCCACCTGTGCCACGGTCTTGAAAATAACCTGCATGACGGGAGCGTTGCCGATGATGTTGTCGAAGCTATATCGCTCTGCCAGTCGGGCACGTAGATTTCCCGTCTCCCGTCGCAAGCGCCGGCGCTCCATTTCCCGTTCCACGACCAAGAACAGTTCCGTGGTGTTGAGGGGCTTGGTCAAATAGTCGGCAGCCCCCTTCTTCATGGCGTCAACGGCGGTTTCAACGGCACCGAACGCCGTCATCACCAGGACGACGATATCCGGGTCCTGCCCCCGGACCTTCTCCAGTAGTTCGAGCCCGCCCATCCCAGGCATCTTCAAATCCGTGAGGATCAGGTCCGGAGCCAGCTCCTCGATCCGCCCCAGAGCCTTGAAACCGTCCGCGGCCGTCTCGACCCGAAATCCCTCATCTCGCAACAACTCCGCCAGCGCAGTGCGCGCGTTGGCCTCATCGTCGACCACCAGAATTGAACCCTTTTCGCCAGCCATTGTGAGACCCCTCGTCGCAACGATCGTGCCGAGCCGCTTCTCCTTACGAATCATGTGCGGCCGGACCCTTTTTGCGCAAGGGTTGCGCCGTGGCGTCAGTTGGCGCTAATTTCGCGCGGCGCACCTGGTGGCGAAGACGACCTGGTAGCGGACCAACTCCGGCAAATCGTGCTGCGCGCCGGCATCACCCCGGCATCACCCCGCAGGTGTTGCACCAGCAGTTGAGCAGAAACTCATGCTGACGTGACAGCGCCGGAAACCTGGTTCGCCTTGCGAGGGGGGAAGGACAGGAGGAAACTTGCCCCCGTCACGCTCGACTCGAGTTCGATGGTCCCTTCGTGTGCCTCCATGACCCGGCGGCAGAGCGCCAGGCCGAGTCCGCTCCCTTTTGCCTTGGTCGTATACAGCGCTTCGAACACGCGGTGTCGATCCTGGGAGGGAATGCCGGGACCGTCGTCGCGCACTCGCAGCTGCGTTCCGCCATCCGTGGTTGGACCGGCATCAACCCACACATGCCCGTGGCCGTGTAGAGCCTGGGCGGCGTTGGACAGCAGGTTGACCAGGATCTGCCTCACCTGGTCCGGGTCTATGCTGGCCATAAATCCAGGCGGAATGGCGATGTCCACGCCGATGGCGCCAGGAATCAGCGCCGCTTCGACGGCGGTTTCGACCAACACGCGAATATCGGTGGCTCGCCATCGCGGCGGACGATTTCGCGCGAGATCCAGGAGGTCGCGAATCGTGCCAGTGGCACGTTGAACCTCGCTGCCGATCCGGTCCAGGTGTTTGGCGACCTGCGGCTGGGCTGCGATCTGTTCGCCGAGATGCTGGCGTACCAGAAAAAGCGATGACTCGACCACACCCAGAGGATTGCGTAGCTCATGACCGATGCTGGCGGCCAATTGTCCTATAGTCGCAAGGCGTTCTGCGTTGCGCTGCTTGACCTCGAGGTCCTGCCGGTACGTCTCCAACATGACCGCAAGCTCCAGATCCAGGATCTGATTGAGCGCCGTCGCGACCTGTTCGGCCTTCCCCGAGTCGACCACCAGCTTTGTGCGTGCGACGTCAAGCAGACGGACGCGAATCCTATCCATCGCCGTGAACATGTAGACCTGCGGAAGCTCGATGCGGACGTGAATGCGTCCGATGCGTGCGCGGAGCTCATAGTAGGCCTCGTCGTGGGGCCCCAGGAGCATCTTGTCCATCCATTGGATCAGCGACTGCTTGAGCCGATCGATCTGCGTGGTGCCCCCGGTGATCGCGCGGCGCGCTCCCGGGTGTG
>JBDSME010000001.1:0-3678 GCA_039916065.1 Polyangia bacterium | reverse complement strand
CGCCATCAACGAACTCCAGGCGATTGGTCACATAATCGTCGATCCCCAGGTGTTTGGCGAGCGGCCGGACCGTCAGGTCCAGGGCCCCCGTGACCAGCACCTGGCGCAACCCGAGCCGCTTCGACTTGTCGATGAGCTCGTAGGCCCCAGGAAAGATCGAGGGGCGGATGGCGTTTTCGAACAGCTCGTCGGCCAGATAACGCAACCGGTCTTCGGACTCGCCCTTATAGCGAATGAAGAAGACGTCATTGAACAGCCGGCGGTTGTAGAGATCCGCCCCCAGGAACAGGGGGACGCTGGCGTACGTGCTCAACGTCTTGACCACGCTCTTCAGCAAACCTTGCTGATTCTTGGCGTTGTACAGGAACGCATGCACGAGGTTCGTGCGGACAAGCGTCCCGTCGAGGTCATAAAAGGCAGCAGCGCCCCGGGGCATAGAGGCGCCTCGTATATCACAGGCCCGCCGACCACGCCGGCTTTCACGCCCCTTGGCGGTTCGACGCCCGAAGCCCGAATCCCTTGCCCGACGCCGTTCAATTTTACCGGGAGACACGCCACGGCGACCGCTTCGGCCGAAATATCCGCACTTTTGGCCATCTTTTGTGCCTCAAGGACTGGCGGCGCCTGGCGTTCCAGGAACACAATGCTCCTGTTCATGGCTTGGCTCCTCGACCGGCTGCGCTGGATCAAAAACCGAAAAATCTTGCGGACGATTCTCACCGAGTCGTCTCCGGTCGATTTCAGCGTGGTGGGGCGCACCCTGCTACATGCGGCGATCGTGGGAGCGGCAGCCGGGTTGGTGGGCGCCGCCTTCTTCGCGGCCCTGGAGTACCTGCAGCGGCTCCTCCTCGAGGAACTCGGTGGGTATCACATGTTGCGGGCCGCCGGGGAGAACTTCCTGCCCGAGGACACGCGGACGCACGTTTTTCGCCCCTGGCTGCTGGTCTTGCTGCCCGCAGTCGGCGCGCTTGCCAGCGGCATCATTTCCCAACTGGCGCCGGAGACGCGCGGGGGCGGCGGCGACGCCATGATCAATGCCTTCCACCACCACGGCGGCTTCATCCGGAAACGCGTGATCTGGGTAAAGGCGCTGGCATCGCTGTTTACGCTCGGCAGCGGCGGGTCGGGGGGACGCGAGGGGCCTACGATGCAGATCGGAGCGGCCCTGGGTTCGCGGGTGGGGTGGTTGCTGCGGACCAGCCCATCGGAGCGACGCATCCTGATGGTGGCCGGCGTGGCGGCCGGCATCGCGGCGGTGTTTCGCACGCCGCTGGGGGCGGCCTTGCTGGCCGTGGAGGTGCTTTACCGCGACGACTTCGAATCCGAAGCCTTGATCCCGGCCGTTCTGGCCAGCGTGGTCGCCTACTCGGTGGTCATCTCCATCTTCGGTGAATCGACGCTGTTCGCGCAGCCCAGCCGTTTCCCCTTCGTGCCGCGCCACCTGCCGCTGTACGGAGTGATGGCCATCCTGGTGGCGCTGCTGGCCATTCTGTTCGTCCGAACAATGCGCACCGTGCAGGGAATCAGTGGGCGCATGACGATTCCCGAATGGGCCAAGCCGGCGGTGGGTGGTCTGGCCCTGGGCGTGTTCGCGGTGCCGCTGGTCCTGGTGGTGGGATGGCAGGTCGGGCAGCCGGGGCAAGGTTTGGGACTGCTGGGCGGCGGATACGGGGCCGTGCAGATGGCCATCAGCGGCGCGACCTGGCTGCCCAGCGGCTGGAGCGCCGTGGCCCTGCTGGCCGGATTGTGCGTGGCGAAGCTGTTCGCGGCGTCGCTGACCATCGGGACGGGCGGCAGCGCCGGTGACTTCGCGCCATCACTGGTGATTGGAGGGCTCTTCGGCGGCGCCTTCGGGCGCACCGTGCAGCTCTTGTGGAACGATCCCCACATAAACCCGGCGGCATTCTCGCTGATTGCCATGGGAACGTTTTACGGCGGCCTGGCTCACGCGCCGCTCAGCTCGATGATCATCGTGTGCGAGCTGGCGGGAAGCTACGACCTGCTGGTTCCGCTGATGCTGGCTGAGGGGATCGGCTTCATCGCCCTGCGCCACCACAGCCTTTATCACGCGCAGCTCCCCACGCGCCGCCAGTCGCCTGCCCACCGCGACGACTCCGGTCTGATCGTGGTGCCACCGCTGTTGCCGGCGGGGCAGCCGACGAGCCCGCCCGCCAGTACCGCGCCGGCCGCGCCACCACAGGTGGAGGGCACCGGCGAAACCGACGCGCGCGCCACGGCCCCGATCCGCCGCGAGTCCGACGAAAATTAGACGAAGGTTAGACGAAGGTCAGGGAAAAGTTGGACCCGGCGCGGCCAGGCGGTCTGGCGCCACCCCGCCGGCCGAAACCGCTGCCAGTGTCTGAAACGTCGCGCCCGCCGCACGGATCTGCAGCAGCGCCGATTCCAGCGCCCCCAGCTTGGCGGCGAGCGGCCGGCGCAGATCGGGCTGGCGGGCGACCAGCGCGGACGGCAGCTGGTCCGCGGCGGCGTCCGCCAGATCGATGCCGTGCAGCTCCAGATTGAAGAACGGGCGGCTCAGGCAAGCGGCGATCAGGTGTGTCCGCAACCAGGTTGGTGCCGTGATCACGCTGGTTCCAATGACCGGCAGCCGCAGCAGCGGCGTCACCGCCATGGGTAGCTCCAGCAGCGGGAGGTCGCCTCGTCGATAAGGATCCTGGGCCGCGGGGTGGTAGGGGTACGCGGGCGCCGACAGAACCCGCGGGCTACCCAGGATGCTGCCGGAGGCGCGACCGGCGAGGCGCATGGCCAGCATCACCGCCGCCTTGGCACCGTAATAGGGTACCGAAGGGAAGGCGGAGGAGTCGTACTGATACGACCGCTGGCAGAGCAGCTCCAGGACCTGCGCGGATACCTCGTAGCCGGGAGCGCGAAAGCCCACCGGCGCGCGGCCCGCGCAGGCGGCGATCTCCTGGTGCGCGCGGTCGATCTCCCCGGCGATGCGGTTCGCCGGCAGCCGCACCAGATCATAGGGATGGGTGTGGGTGTGACTGGCCAGCTCGTGCCCGGCGGCGGCCAGGTCGGCCAGCAGACGCCGGCCGTCGCGGTCGTCAACAAGATCCTGTCCCACCACGAAAAAAGTGGCCGCAATGTCGAGTCGGGCGAACAACTCGGCGAACCGGGGCAGGCAGCGTCGCAGGATGGCGTGGCGGGAATTCTCCGGCGGCTGGCCGGGCAAGGCGTGGATGCGCCAGTAGCAACCGACCGCGTCGAGATCGACCGACACCGAAGCGATGGTATTTTGCGAAGTCATGACCACAGCAGCCACGCGACGGGCCCGCCAGGTGATTACCACGACCGCCCCCAGCGAGGAGGCCATTCGCTACCGGGTCAGCATGCCCGACCCGCAGTCACACCACTATCACGTGGAGATGCGTGTGCCCGCCCTGCCCGACCGCATGACCGCCACCATCGTCTTTCCCGCCTGGGCTCCCGGCAGCTATATGATTCGTGACTTTGCCCGGCACCTGTACGGGCTGCGCATCACCGATCAGCAGGGGCGCCCGCTGGGATTCGATCGCCTCGACAAGCAGCGCTGGAGCATCACCACGGGCGGCGCGCCGTTCGTGATCCATTACCAGGTGTTCGCCTTCGAGACCTCCGTGCGCACGTCGTTTCTGGATGACAGCCACGCCTACTGGAATGGCAGCAGCCTGTTCT